>NZ_MCYD01000348.1:0-8748 GCF_002876325.1 Vibrio sp. 10N.261.52.A1 | reverse complement strand
CTAGTAAGAAGCCCTGAAGGTGAACTTGGTTACTTCTCTGCATTCTCAGGGAAAATCGCCGATCAAAACCTACTGCCGCACTTTGTTCCACCGGTATTCGACATGCTGAGCAGTGACAGTTTTTTCCGTCAAGAAACCGCAGATATGATGACGGTGAACGCCGAATTTAAAGCGCTGCAGGTCAACGCTCAATACCTTGAGTTGTGCGAACAATTGGCACAGCAAAAAGCGCAGGCAGAGCAAGAGATCGAAGCTCAACGCTTGTTGATCATTGAAGGTCGTAAAACGCGCAAAGAACAACGAGAGCAGGGTAAAGAGAATCTTGATGAGCAAGCTTTTGAGCAACTAAACCAAGAGCTCAGCAAAGCCAGCGTTGCAGATAAAAACCAACAGAAATACCTGAAGCTCAATTGGGAACAAACCCTAAACGAGCTACAAGGCAAGGTGGACGTATTTACGGCTCAATTGGCTGAATTAAAAGAGCGAAGAGCGCACCTGTCTCATCAGCTTCAACACAAGTTGTTTTCACAATACGCTTTCTTAAATGCGGAAGGAGACGTCGAAGACCTTAACCAGATCTTTGAAAACACGCCAAATAAGATACCACCGGCAGGCTCTGGTGAATGTGCGGCGCCTAAACTTCTGCAATATGCCTATTTGAATGGCTACACGCCATTGGCATTAGCTGAATTTTGGTGGGGGCGCTCTCCGAAATCGGAGATCCGCAAACACAAGAAATACTACGCGTCTTGCCAAAGCAAATGTGTACCGATACTTGGCCATATGATGAAAGGCCTTGAAGTGGATCCAAACCCATTGTTAGAGAACCCTGCAGAGGGCAAAGAGCTCGATATCCTGTTTCAAGATGAGCATATCGTTGTAGTACATAAGCCAGCAGGGTTCCTTTCAGTACCGGGCAAGACCATCAAAGATTCTGCCTACACTCGCGTTCAGGAAATGCATCCTGACGTGGAAGGACCATTCGTTATACACCGCTTGGACATGGCGACCTCTGGCATTCTGATATTCGCTCTGACTCGACGAGCAAACAAAAGCCTGCAGAAACAGTTCATTACTCGTGAAGTCGAGAAGCGATACGTCGCGATGATTGAAGGTGTTCTGACTGAAGATGAGGGCTATGTTCGATTGCCGCTACGTGGTGACCTGTACGATCGTCCTCGTCAGATTGTCTGCTACGAGCACGGCAAACCTGCAGAAACAAAATGGGAAGTGATTGAACGCAATCAAGAGACCACTAAGGTTTATCTGCACCCTAAAACAGGACGCACACACCAGTTACGCGTTCACTGTTCACATGAAGAAGGGCTGCATATGCCTATCGTCGGTGATGGATTATATGGCAACAAAGCTGACCGTCTTCACCTACATGCAGAAAGACTTGCCCTACACCACCCAATTACCAAAGAGTGGATGGAATTCCAATTCGATGCTGAGTTCTAAAAACTCTTATCAATAACAAGTCTTCATGAAAGGGGTCACACCATTTGTGGCTCCTCTTCTCCCCCTTCCCCGTATTTGCGCCCTCGTTTCGCCTACCTCTTTCGGATATATCTCCACGCTTATTGCACTACATCAAGGTTCACTTCATTTTGAGGTGTAGGATGCCCCTCTTCACCTTTCCTTGAGGCCTTTGATATGTCATCAGCTGCTTTGAATCTACATGCCAATACACAAATATCTTCTTTGGTTACTGCACCAACACCAGCAAACGTAAAGCCAATCACAACGAAAAAACCGGACCTGAATTCGGCAATGCTGAATCTCATCGAAGAAGTGAAAAATGAACTCCCGCTCTATGAGTCAGAGACATTCATTTGTGGGCCAAAAGGAAACTGCTCAGGTTGCTCTAAGAAATTGCTAGAGATGGTCGACACAGAATTGATGTACTGGGAACACAGCATCTCAATGGGACAAGGGCCAAACTTCGAAGAACTGCGTCGCTTCGGTAAACTATGCAGCAGCGTAAGACGTGGCTTAGAAAGAAACGGCTTGGTAGAGAAGCGTCCTAGAAGAAGGTAACTATAAGCAAGTCACTAGCTTAGGTATTAAAACACGATTTAGGGCGTCCTCGATCGTGTTTGAGGTCTCGTGATACCTAGCCTTAGCGCATATTAGCTCCACTTACCTCAGTTGGAGTCAACACTATGAAACGGACACATTTACTGTTCACATCCCTACTTTTCCTTTGCAGTTCAGCCATCGCTTCCGGTGTCGGATTCACTCAAGTCACCTTAACTGACAATCCTAATCGCCCGCTAAACACTGCCATTTGGTATCCCGCGAGAGGTGCATCAGACACAACCTTAATTGGCGATAACCCCGCCTTCATCGGAACACAAGTCATCAAAGATGCAGACATTCAATCAGGCACTTTTCCAGTAATACTGCTATCGCACGGCTACCGAGGAAACTGGCGCAATCAAAACTGGTTAGCGACCAAACTTGCGAGTAAAGGCTACATCGTAGCGGCAGCTGATCATCCGGGAACCACCTCTTTCGACCATTCTCCAAAGCAAGCAGCGAAATGGTGGGAAAGACCACGAGATGTATCACGTATTCTGGATTACCTGTTATCTGCCCCACAGTGGAAGCAGTCTGCTAACGCCGACAATGTGACTGCAATCGGACATTCATTGGGTGGCTGGACAGTAATGCAATTGGCGGGAGCGAAAATGGATAGACCAACCTTTAAAGCGAATTGTCTCATATACCCTAACCCACGAACTTGTGGACTTGCTGAAGAGCTAGGGCTCGACAAAGTCCAAGATGAAGAACTTGTTCAAAAAGACCTTTCAGACCCTAGGATTCAACGTGTGGTCAGCCTTGATTTAGGACTTGCTCGCAGCTTTTCAATCGTCAGCTTAAATGACATTAAAGTGCCAACCTTGATACTGGCAGCTGGGATCGATATTGGAGATCTTCCTCAAGCATTAGAGTCCGGCTATGTAGCCGAGCATTTGCCACTGAACTCAAGACGCTACAAAGTCTATGAAAACGCCACCCATTTCAGCTTCATTCAAGGCTGTAAACCCGGTGCTATAGCCATGCTGAATGAAGAGGTCCCAGGCGATGGCATTATTTGTAAAGATGGCATTGGTACATCACGCGACCAGTTACATCAATTGTTCTTCAATGACATCGTTCGCTTTCTGAATTGATAACCCAAAAGCAAGCACACTCAATCTAACACTTGTGGCGAACTTCGAAACTCACTCGGAGTTTGCCCAGTTATCCTTGAAAACTCCCTATTAAAATTCGATTTGGTCTGAAAGCCTGAACTGAGATAAATCTCAGTTATCGCTTCATCAGTTTGCTTCAAGCGATTCTTAGCGTGTTCTATTCGATAGGCGTTAATCACCTTCGAAATGTTCTGTTGGTGAGTTTGATTAACCGCAGACGATATCTTGCGAGCAGGAATGCCTAGCTTTCGTGCCAAGCGATTGAGAGACAGGTCAGGATCCTTGAATACTTGGTGATCTCTCATTAATGCATCGAACTTAGCCACGATCTGCGTGGCCTCTTCAGCTTGGTCTTCATCTAAGCTGCTCGCGAGTGTAGTCGATGTGTCGACCTCTTCTGGAGAACCTTGTGACATGGTAGATAAAGCCTGCATCTGCTTGGCTTTTTCTTCGGCAGGCGTGCTCATACTGACCACCATCACGGCGGAAACAACGGCTGGAATAAGGACAAGGTAGCTAATCGATAAGATCAGATTGGTGTGCTGCGCGTCCAAAAGCAAGATGTCGAAAGAAAGCGCACTATCAACCGAAGCCGAGAATAGCAGCATTACACCTGCAACTCGTTCAGCAACCAACACTTTCGGTACATCGGTTAGCCGCACTTGTTCCGGCACTCGTAGCGACAACTTTAGCAGCAAGCCACCATATCCGAGATAGAGAAATATCAGTAATACATCAAGAGTTCCCGCCCAGAGGTGCACATAGAAAAGTGAACCAACTAAAACAGCAATCGGGCCTAGCCAATGTAAATGTGTACTAGATTGACTTCGATGAGCTCCCGAAAAACAGAGCCAAGCCGCCACAGGAACACAGGCACCGAGAATGGGTTGTAAGAAGCGAAACAACGTAATATCAAACGTCCACCGAAGGCCCACTACCGTCACCATCAACGCGCATAGAGTGATAAACCAAAATGGCTTTTGACTGGTTTGTGGGTAACGGCATCGAAGCAGCACACCTGTCATCAATAACAACAGCGCCGCGACAAATGGTAAAGGAATGGCAAGCATCAACAGTCCGTTTAAGTTCGAGAAAAGATCACTTCCTCTTCAAGCACTTCATTAGCGAAGTAAGTGAGCGAACCAGTGATACATATTGAATATCAATCTATGGTAAATCATTCCTCTGATAAAAATCTAGAGCGAAACCTTGATGGCGTTAGACCAATGATTTTCATAAAAACTTTTCGGAAACTGTTGACGTCTTCATACCCAACTAAGTAGCTGATTTGTTCTACTGGTTTATGGGAACTTTCCAGTAGCTCACACGCGCTTTGAACACGCACATGTTGAATATAGTTAATCGGAGTCAAGGTCGTCGCTTTAGTAAATTGTCGAATAAAGGTTCTTCGCGTCATGAAGGCTTCTTCCGCCAATTGGTCCAGTGTCAAAGGAAGGTGGTGATTCTTTTGAATAAAGCGCTGTACAGAGACAATCTTGTCAATCCCATGAGCGAAGTTAGGCACAAAACTTTGGTAGTAGCGCTGCTCTCTCAGTCCCGTATCCAACACCAGATACTTACCCAAATTACGCGTATTGGTCGGCGTCGTGTATTTCGTCAGGATAAACAGAGCCAAATCCATCCACGACATCAAACCACCAGCAGTAATGATGTCATCGTCATCGATCAGGATTTTGTCTATATCCACTTCGATTCCAGTATGGAGCTCCGAAAACAATTGCTGAGCTTGCCAGTGCGTGGTGACGGTTCGCCCTTCCAGCAACCCGGTTTGAGCAAGAATGAACACGCCTGCACATGCTGAGCACAATATTGAACCCTTTTGATGAGACTCAATCAGATAATCCGTTAGCCTATCATCACGCTCTAGGTAGTAACTGCCATCTAGGTTTGGCGGCAATAAAATGATATCGGCTTTAGATTCTTCATTTGAGTTAGCCGATGAAACCGATAAGTCGCCATAAGGCTTAATCTCAACCTTGAACTGAACCGTTTCACTCTCAGAATCAAGGCTGTTCGCCATTTGAAGAAACTCTTTTACTCCAAACACAGCGCTCTGCAGAGAGCCTGGATAATCGATAATTTCGACCTTTACTGATTTTGTCACTATTGCCATATAGTCTGTCATTTTTGACGTGCGTTAAAAAACACAGGGTAGTCATAATATCCCTACACCACAAGACATTAACAACAAAGGTATGGATTATGAGCAATACAGCACTACTACTTATTGATTTCCAAAACGACTACTTTCCTTCATACGAAGGCGCGAAATGGGCACTCTCTGAAACAGAAAAAGCGGCAGAAAAAGGCGCGCAATTACTCGAGACATTCCGCAATAAGAAACTACCAATTGTTCATGTACGCCATGAATTTCCGACGAATGATGCTCCGTTCTTCTTGCCAGAATCAGACGGAGCTCAAATCCACAGCAGCGTGGCTCCGCGAGAAGGTGAGCCTGTCATCGTAAAACATCAAATCAACAGCTTTAGAGATACAGAACTGAACAAAGTGCTAAAAGAGCAAGGCGTTGAAAAACTGATCATCGTTGGCGCAATGAGCCACATGTGTATTGATGCCGTGACTCGTGCAGCAACCGATTTAGGCTATGAATGCCACGTAGCGCATGATGCTTGCACAACCTTAGACATGGAGTTCAATGGCGTTAAGGTTCCAGCAGCGCATGTCCATGCCGCATTCATGGCTGCACTGAGCTTTGGTTATTGCAATGTCGCGACAGCAAACGAGCTTAAGAACCTGCTTAAATAAAGCTCAAAATCAAAAGCCAGCTTCTGAACAATTCTTGTAGATACAAAAAAGGCGCCTATTACGGCGCCTTCTCATTAAAATCTATTTTTACTAAGCTTGAGCCACTTGACGTGCAGGGTGTTTAATAAACACAGCGACGACAGCCACGATAGCCAATGCAAAACAGTAGTACGAGTTAGAAACGATCTCTAACGGCGATAGGTTAAATACAGAACCTAGTAGCAATACCTGTGCACCATAAGGCAACACACCTTGAATCACACAAGAGAAGATATCCAATAAGCTCGCCGAGCGACGTGGAGATACATCGTTCTCTTCTGCTAATTGACGAGCAACACTACCAGAGACAATGATCGCTACTGTGTTATTTGCCGTGCACATGTTCACCATAGACACCAAACCAGCAATACCCAACTCACTTGCGCGGCCGTTCGCTTGCTTAGAATGTGAAGAGCCAAATGCACGAATCATGCTACTTACTAGGTTAGTCAAGAAAGCTAGACCACCTTGACGACGCATCAACTCACTCAAACCACCGATCAGCATCGACAGTAAGAAAATTTCCTGCATGTTGCCAAAGCCAGCATAGATATCTTGCGCATAATCCGTTAAACCGTAGTTCTCCAGATAACCTAAGCTAACGCCACCCGCCAGTAAGATACCGATGGTTAGCACAACAAACACGTTCATACCTGATACTGCAAGGATCAAGATAGTGATGTAAGGCAGTACTTTAAGCCACTCAATAGGACCCGTTTCAGGCACTTGAGTCGCAGTGCTGTTAAAAGCAAAGATAACAATCGCGATAAGTGCAGCAGGAAGTGCGATGCGGATGTTCTCTTTAAACTTGTCTCTCATCTCACAGCCTTGCGAGCGCGTAGCAGCAATCGTGGTATCAGAGATGATAGAAAGGTTGTCACCAAACATCGCGCCACTTAAAACAACGCCTGCTGTCAATGGAATGCTCATGCCTGCTGAATCAGCAATGCCTAGTGCTACAGGGGCTACCGCAGCAATGGTGCCCATCGAAGTACCCATTGCTGTTGCGATGAAAGCAGAAATTAGGAAGATACCCGGTAGGATCATGCTCGTTGGGATTGCCGACAAACCAAGGTTTACCGTCGCATCCACACCACCAGAAGCCTTAGCAACCGCCGCAAAAGCACCTGCCAATAGGTAGATCATACACATTGCGATAATGTCTTTGTGACCTACTCCACTCAAGAACTGTTCGATAGCACGGTTCAATTTATCTTTGCTCAACAGCAGCGCCAACATCACAGCAGGTAGAGCCGCAATCGGAGCTGGAAGCTGATAGAAAGCAAAATCGACGCCTTGCAACGACAAGTAGGTACCTACGCCAATAAACAGCGCTAGGAACACGATCAGAGGGATAAGCGCTACTGCCGAAGGGGCAATAACCGCATTAGAATTTTTTGAATTGGACATGGAACGACAACACTATAGAACAGGAAGGAGAGCAGACTAATGTCACACTTAGGACTTGTCAACGTCTAGACGTCTAAACGCCCAATATAATGCAAAGTAATAAGAACTCTATTGAACATCACATAATAGAAAAGGCTATTTACTCACCAGTAAATAGCCTTTCTAGAACAAATTGCTCATACGTGAAGTAGAGTTTTAGAGACCTGCTTTCTTAATCAATAGAGCTTGTAAATAACTTAGTGCTTTGGTTTGAAAGTCACTTGGTACTCTCCGATACCATCATAAGCAACGGTTGTTAGCTCATTGAAGTCAAGCTCAACCACACCACAGTAAGACCCTGTAATGATTGCCTCACCCGCTTCAAAACTGACTCCACGCTTGGTCATCGTATCAATCAACCAGTAAACGGGATTTTGAGCTAATGCATTAGGGTGGGTGCCAGAAAATGCCTGTACTTTTTCAGCTTGAGTGATAGCCACTTCGACCTTGGCAGCAGAAAACGCTTTATCTTTCTCTATCTCAGGACCAAGAAACAAGCCTTGGTTTGCCAAGCAATCGGCTAAAACCTCGTAAAACTCCGCTCCACTGTCATCAGCAAAGCGAGATTGAATTAACTCAAGTGCCATATGGCAAGATCCAATGGCATCATTGACTTGTGCTTCGCTGTAGCCATTTGAGTTTGCAGGCAAAGGCTTAGCCAGTACAAAAGCGATTTCTGGCTCTACTCGGGCTACCTCTTTACCTGGCACTGAACCTGTGTCTGCGAACAATTCACAAATTTCACCTTGCTGCACGTTGTCAGCGAAAATAGGCGCTACGATAAATTTGTTTTCTGCAAGAGGTAACAGACACTTCCAGCCCCCCACTCTATCTGCACGAATTTCAATCATGAATTCTTGAATGGCTAACGCATCATCTAAACTGGTTGGGCGATATAGTTCGATTAATCTTGGCGCTTTAGTTCCCGCTGTGCGACGGCTCAATAACTCTTTAGCCGCCTGCTCAAATACACTTGTCATAATATACCGTTTAATTTAGAACGATTAGAAATAGGCTTGGGCAATGACATCACTCATGCGATGGTTGCACCATAAAGTGTTCAAAGGCTTATTGTCACATGTCCCGCAAGTGAACACATACCGCTAAGTCAATATATTAAAAGAAAAGCCAGCACCTGATGATCAGATTGAACTGACCCCCAATAGTTGGACACCAATTATTGGGGGTCTTTTTATGTCCAAATATAGCCGAGAGCTAAAATGTATCATTGCTAAGCAATATTTAGATGGCACGTCATCTCGCTACTTAGCAA
>NZ_MCYD01000347.1:0-1074 GCF_002876325.1 Vibrio sp. 10N.261.52.A1 | reverse complement strand
AGCTAAAAGTAATATTAAATATATTGAAGCATCTATAGTAAAACTCCCGTCTGTATCATCTCCTTTGAGTGCCTTTGTCGATGTAATAAACGATGGCATAAATGGTTATATAGCTAGTGATCAGGTTGAGTGGTTTGACAAGCTTACAAAACTCGTTAGTTGTGAGCAAACACGACAAGATATGGCAATCAAAGCAAATACTACTGTTTTGGCTCGCTATAATACAGAGTCGATTGCAAACTCCCAGTTAATGCCAATTGTAAGAGATTATAGTTGCACTAAGAGCAAACCAAGAATAGTTGTATTCAACGTTTTTTACTCTCCAAGGTCCTTTGGTGGTGCTACGATCGTCACAGAGCAGATAAATAAGCTTTTACAAAGACATAAAGGCTATGAAGTGTATGTGGTTACGACTCTTCCTGTCGATGATGCTCTACGCTCTTATGAACCTATTCGTTATGAAGTAGACGGTGTAACTGTATTTGGTGTTCCTGTACCAAATGAGGATATGGAGCTTTACAACAATAAATCAATTGTAGATCCAGTAGCTAAAATATTAGAAGTGGTTAAGCCTGATCTAGCTCATATGCATTGCTTACAAGGGCTGGGAGTCGGTGTTATTCAAAGCTGTATTGATAATGATATAAACTACATTATCACTGTTCATGATGCTTGGTGGCTATGTTATAAGCAGTTTATGATCGATTCAAAAGGCGAGTTCTGTGGTCAAAATAAAATTGATTTAAGCAAATGTAAGAATTGTACCGAGAATAAAAAAGTGCCTTCGCTTCGGGATTCTGAACTCAGACACTACCTCAAGAATGCATGTGAAGTCTTAGCTCCGAGTAGATATACTGCTGAGCTTCATGATGTAAATAATATGCACCCTAAGCCTTTAACCGTTAATAAAAATGGCATTCTTATGCCGGAAGCATCAATAGTTAAAAAATTTAACGGTCGTATAACTTTTGGTTATGTTGGGGGTAATACTCCGATTAAAGGTAGCGACTTAGTAATAAAAGCTTTTTCTAATATTAATAATCCTAACGTTTTTTTAAGAATCGTAGATAATAT
>NZ_MCYD01000346.1:0-532 GCF_002876325.1 Vibrio sp. 10N.261.52.A1 | reverse complement strand
AGATGTTAGATAAGCAAACTGTAGAAGGGTTTGCGAGCATTTCGGAAGACTACAACCCAATCCATTTAGATGAAGATTTCGCTAAAACCACGCAATTTGAGCGTCCAATCGTGCACGGTATGTTGGCATCGAGCCTTATCTCTGGCTTGTTGGCTTCTAAAGTGCCGGGCGCAGGCAGCATTTACTTGGGGCAATCCTTGAAGTTTCTTCGTCCTATTTTTGTTGGCGAAACTGTCACAGCCAAGGTGGAAGTGATCAGCGTGCGTGAAGACAAACCTATCGCTGTGATATCTACTCAAGTATTGAGCTCGAATGGTGAAGTCGCCGTCGATGGTGAAGCGACAGTGATGTACTCTGTTTAACCACAAAGTCATAAACGACAGCCAATATTTACTACAAACTGAAGGCAATAACGCGAGCAGCGGATGTGCTATCAGGCTTCTTCAATAAATAATTCAATCCTAATGTGCGTTTTAGTGTTTGGTGCTAAAACGCCATTGTCCAGAATATAAAAATCCCACTTGTTATAATG
>NZ_MCYD01000345.1:0-354 GCF_002876325.1 Vibrio sp. 10N.261.52.A1 | reverse complement strand
CCTTTAGGCTTGCATATATAAAACCAAACAGCGGAGGTAGCATCGCAATAACAATACCCAAAGCTGATGATTCCATATCTACTTTATTACCAAAAAACACTTCATATAAAACTACACCGACGGCTAATACTATTTGGCAGAGAACAACTCTTTTAGCAGCAACAAGAATGTCACCACTTATTCCGTTAAGCCTCATAATAAAACCTTATATTTAACAGTGTAAGATCATATAAAACACAGTTTGAATATGTCTTGCTACTCGCATTTACTTGTTAATAAAACTTTGCTTGTTAACAAAGATATAATCTTGCTGGTTTTATATCTCCTGAAGAAATAGAACGGTATAAACTAATT
>NZ_MCYD01000344.1:0-295 GCF_002876325.1 Vibrio sp. 10N.261.52.A1 | reverse complement strand
TTGAGAGATGTAAAGAATTAAGCCTGAAATAACTTTATCAACCAAGTTATCCACATCTAACTATTTGTGGATAAGTCTGTTTATAGGTATGGAAAACCTCAAGTATCTACTTCAGAGACCTGATGATTACTAGCATTCCAGTTGCTAAGAAAAATTTAAGACAAAAAAATATCCACCATGATGGAGGATTATTTGCTTTTTTGGGGGATTATGCTTCGCAGCATTAAAGAAAGAGCTTAGGCTTAAAGCCTACATCCAAGCCAGATAGCTTAGAAAGAAATTGGAGCGACACACG
>NZ_MCYD01000343.1:0-307 GCF_002876325.1 Vibrio sp. 10N.261.52.A1 | reverse complement strand
ATTTATACATGCTTTATCAGCTTAGTATATCGAACGATAAAAAAAATGCCCGTTAAATTAACGGGCATTTTTATTTACTAAACAAAAAGTCACTCCAATAAAGAGTCACTTAAAAGATAGAGTGCTTAGCTTATTCAGCCGACTCTTCTTTTTGTGCTGCTTTAACTGTGATTGCTAGCTCTTCCAGAGATGCTGGGTTTGCTAGGCTTGGCGCGTCTGTTAGTAGACATGCTGCAGCTGTTGTTTTCGGGAATGCGATAACGTCACGGATGTTCTCTGTACCACAAAGTAGCATTGCTAGACGGTC
>NZ_MCYD01000342.1:0-246 GCF_002876325.1 Vibrio sp. 10N.261.52.A1 | reverse complement strand
TAGCATTGCTAGACGGTCAAGACCGAATGCTAGACCAGCGTGTGGTGGAGTACCGTATTGAAGAGCATCTAGTAGGAAGCCAAACTTCTCTTGTTGCTCTTTCTCTTCGATGCCTAGGATACCGAATACAGCCGTTTGCATCTCTGCGTTGTGAATACGTACAGAACCACCGCCCACTTCGTAGCCGTTGATTACCATGTCGTATGCATCAGAGTTTGCCGCTGCTGGGTTCGCTTTTAGCTCTTC
>NZ_MCYD01000341.1:0-314 GCF_002876325.1 Vibrio sp. 10N.261.52.A1 | reverse complement strand
GAATAACACGCAGCAGTGTTGAGCTGATATTTGCGGGTAATAGGTGCGTGGATTGAGTCTTGCCCATCTTGATAAATTCAATATCGTCTTTTTCGAGACCATATTTCAGCATCAAGTTATGCGCCATTTTGATTGCATTGGCAGCTTCATTGACGTTAGCAGAATTACCAAGCTCAAGACACTTAGCTATTTTCTTTAGGGCTTTTTTCTTATCATCGACTACTTAATCATTACCGCAAATTTTGAAAAGTCCGACATTTTACATGTTTTGGCGGGTAACAGAAAGCAAAACTCACTCAGTGGGCGAGTTGGGT
>NZ_MCYD01000340.1:0-417 GCF_002876325.1 Vibrio sp. 10N.261.52.A1 | reverse complement strand
TTATTAAACCTGTCTTAGGGAATGAGGAAATGTTCACAAGGATGTTAAGTAATCAAGTATCAACTTGGTTACCCAACAGAATTCTCGCGAACTTGTACTAAGTTCTTTTTGACACGACATTGCTCACATTGCTTCCAGTGTAATTTATAGCTTTTAGGTAAAGCTGTGGTATTCAATTTGAATGGCTTTACCGGTTTTTGCTAGGCGACATCTTCGGGTGTCGCTTTTTTTATGCCTACCATTTCAACAGGATGCATATTTAGTAGCACGTATTTTTATGAATAAAACGCCATCAGCATTCTTTTCCACAACGCAAGATCTTAAAAAGATCGTTGATCATCTGTTCGATCTGTAAATTTTTACTTTATTTTCAATGGTTTGGTTGTGTTTTTTGCTCTATCTGTCTTAGTTCTCAAC
>NZ_MCYD01000339.1:0-596 GCF_002876325.1 Vibrio sp. 10N.261.52.A1 | reverse complement strand
GGTTAATATTTTAAATAGAGTAAATTACTCAAAAATCTTGTTATCTTTGTTATTTACTTCTGGCTTTGCTAGTGCAGAGTCGGTGATAGAACAAGATATGTCACCAACTCTAACAGTGCAGTTTGAAGACCAGTCGAATATTCAGGCGAACAAATTTTTGGAGGAAACATTTAAAGCGTTTATTGATCGTGATAAGTCTCACCTAAAATCGATGATATCTGAAAGTTTCGTTCAGAAATTTGGTGATGACAAAAACACATATGATGAATTTATTCAACATGCGTCCGTTTTAACCGAACAGCTGACTAGAATGGATATTGTGTTTGAAGATGTAAACGTTGATGCTGATGGGACTGTCTCAGAGATACACACTGTCGAGATTACCAAGAACGATGGTAGTCGAGCTAAATTCAAGCTCTACGCTTTTTATTATTTCGATCATTTGGGAACGGTTAAGTTAATCGATGAACTCTCGATTCAAATCGAAGGTGCAGTAGAGGATCAAGATATGGGTTCAAGAACACGATAAAGTTAAATTTTCACCTCAGGTAAAATGGAAGATAATTTCATTTATATCAGGTCATTAAATACTGTTA
>NZ_MCYD01000338.1:0-397 GCF_002876325.1 Vibrio sp. 10N.261.52.A1 | reverse complement strand
AGCTTTCTCGATGTTTGCCCAGCCCCAAGGACCGTTGATTGTCATTGCAACGTTACCTGCAACGAATTCAGACTCAGCTACTTAGTAGTCCATGTCTGCAGAGATAACTTTGTCTTGTACCATCTTCTCGATGAAACCTAGAGACTTCTGAACACCTTCAGTCGCTACGCCTGCATCTTTAATGTCGTAACCTTCAGCAACCTGTTTGAATGCGTAACCGCCGTCAGCTGCTAGTAGAGGCCATGTGAAGTATGCGCCACCACGTAGAGGCCACATGATCGCTTTCTTGCCTTCTTTTTGAAGTTCAGCGTTAAGTGCTGGGATTTCTTCCCAAGACTTAGGAGGGTTAGGAACAAGTGCTTTGTTGTAGATTAGAGAAACTGACTCAACAGCTACT
>NZ_MCYD01000337.1:3923-4150 GCF_002876325.1 Vibrio sp. 10N.261.52.A1 | reverse complement strand
CACTGATATATCAACGCTAATATTAGTGCGGTGAGATGTTTGAAAGCGACTGAATATGAACGGTGATCTCTTCACGGTCATGATATAGGTGCTTCGCCTGCATCTTGAACTTCACTTTGTTCTCAATCAGGAACAATTTTAGGTTCTCAATATCTTGCAGAACTTCATCGTAACGGCCCTTCATTGGCAGTTTAAGGTTGAATAGTGCTTCTTTCGCCCAACCTTTG
>NZ_MCYD01000337.1:0-3220 GCF_002876325.1 Vibrio sp. 10N.261.52.A1 | reverse complement strand
TTTCGCCCAACCTTTGATGATCCACTCACCCATAAGGTGTGCAACGCGCGCTGGTTTTTCAACCATGTCACAGATGATCCAAGTGACGTTCTTACGGTCTGGTTCGAACTTAAAGCCATCCACCATGTGGTGTTTGATTTGGCCAGTTTCCATCAGGCTGTCTGCCATCATGCCATTATCAACACAGTGAACGAACATAGAACGTTTCACTAGTTGGTAAGTCCAACCGCCTGGACAAGCACCTAAATCTACACCCCACATACCCGGAGCAAGACGCTCATCCCATTCATCACGAGGGATAAATACGTGGAACGCTTCTTCTAGCTTCAATGTAGAACGGCTTGGCGCGTCTGAAGGGAACTTCAAACGAGGGATGCCCATGAAGAACTGTGAGTTGTTGGTTGGATAAGAATAACCAACAAAACAGTGACCCGGCGCGATGAAGCATAAATGAAGCACAGGCTTCTTAGCGTTATCCTTAGCTGTCATCAAACCTTTGCCACGCATTGCTTGGCGCATTGGAACAGTAAACTTACGACAGAACTTCAGTAGCTCTTTTGCTTCGTTAGTATCTGGCGTTTCAATACGGATATCACCACAGCGAGGGAAGCCTTCTTTCTCAGAAAGCGCCTCAAGAATTGGAGAGATACGGTCATCAGTTGGCAGGTCTTTGATTTCAACCGCTACAGCTAGCATTTGACGAGCAAAGATCAATGATTGGAAATCGATCTCTTTGATCAACTTGTCCGCTTCACCAGCTTGGTAACATTCAAACAGTACAAAACCGGTATTGTTCTTTAAGCGAGGAAAACCAAACACTTCCAGTTGTGTTGCCTTGTCTTGAATTTCGCCAGCACATTCTTTTTCAAAACCAGAGCGACAATAAAGTAGTACGTGTTTCACTGAGTTACCTCTTTTATATTCAAAGCAGCGAAGGAGAAGACTCCCCAACCAATGATAAATAGTAGACCACCAAACGGAGTTATTGGGCCAAACCATTTTATTCCTGTCAGTGCCAGCGCATACAGGCTACCACTAAAACAAAGGATGCCGATGATAAAGCAAATTGCCGCAATGAAAAAATATTTTTGTGATTTAGCGCCAAGTTTCATCTGTAGCAGAGCGCCGCACGCTAATATCGCTAACGTATGGATAAACTGATACTGAACCCCTGTCTCGAATACGCCCAGAAGATACTCAGGTAGAATCGCCTTTAACCCGTGTGCAGCGAACGCACCAAGCATCACCGCAATCGCGCCAGAGATGCCAGCAAACATGAGTAAATCCTTACTTCTCATTGAGCACCTCTTTAATGAATGCTGAGAGCTTCTCAACCGTTAATGCGATGTTCTGCTGTTCTGTGTAGCCAGAGCTCTTGCGCGGCTTGAAGCTGTGATCGCCATCGGGAATAAACTCAACTCGAATGGAATCCGATAGGTCGAAATCAGCAAACTCTTCACGCTTACCAAAGGTATCGCGTTCCCCTTGAAGAATCAGACATGGCTTTTGCAAAGAAGCGAGGTGTTCACCTTTATAATTCTCTGGCTTACCCGGAGGATGAAAAGGGAAACCTAAACAAGCCATCGCTGCCACTTTATCCAACTCAGATAAATGACTCGCCATGCGGCCTCCCATCGACTTACCACCAATCACAAGCTTGTCAGCATCAGTTTGCTCAATGATCTCTTGATAAGCTTCAAGCAGCTTAGGCGCTCTGTCAGGTGGACGACGCTTACCATCTTCGGCACGCTTGATCATATAAGGGAAATTGAAGCGAACCACTCGTATCCCTTTAAAGGCTAATCCTTTGGCTACCGACTGCATGAACTCATGATCCATACCAGCGCCCGCACCGTGCGCAAAGATAAAGGTGATCGGATTATCTTCACCATCAATAATGATGCTACTCATCAAGTAAGTCCTCTTGTTCACTTTGTGCTTTAGCCAGCATCCAATCACGGAAAGTAGCGATACGGCCCATGTCGGCTTGTTTCTCATGACACACCACATAGAAAGCGTTCTTGCTTACCAACACCTCATCAAATGGCGCAATCAAACGACCCGCTTCGATTTCAGGTTGTGCAAGAACGTTGTTACCCAGCGCAATACCCTGCCCGTGTGCGGCAGCTTGCAACACCATGGTTGAGTGGCTGAAGATCGGTCCATGGTTAACATTTACCCCATCGATACCATTTTGTTTCGCAAACTGTTTCCAATCTTTACGAGACGTGTCATGCAATAGTGTATGACATGTTAAATCTTTTAGAGATTCTAATGGTTTTGTTCCCAATAACACAGATGGGGAGCAGAGAGGAACCAAGTACTCTTGATACAATTTATCGGCTCTCAAGCCCGGCCAGTTACCTCGACCATAGTAGATTGCGACGTCCACATCGTCGGTCAACGAGCCTTCATCCATATCAACAGCCTTAATTCGAACATCGATATCAGGTTCTTGTTGATTAAAGTCAGCAAGCCTTGGTACTAACCATTGAATCGCAAAGCTTGGTGGCAAACTGATGGTTAACGCGCCCTTCTCACTTCTCTCAAGCACCTTATCAGTGGCCTCAGCCAATGATGTAAATATATCTTTGATATCTAAGAAGTAGCTTTGCCCTTCTTCAGTGAGCAGCAAAGAACGGTTTCTTCGGCGAAAAAGCTTCAAAGACAGAAACTCTTCTAAAGCTTTTATCTGGTGACTAACCGCAGCTTGAGTAACAAACAACTCTTCAGCGGCACGCGTAAAACTCAAGTGCCGAGCCGCAGCTTCAAACACTCTTAGCGAGTTTAATGGGGGTAATCGACGAGACATAGTTACTCTCTAAATAAGCATTAGTTTTTTTTATCTGAAACATTATAATTTGTCCGTTGCCTAGCGGCTAGAGAAATTCTATATTTCATTCCGCAGCAGCTAGCCTGAACGGCTTGATTCTCTCTAGAATCAATTGGCTTAGCTCCTGCGATGTTGTGTTTGCAAACTCGTACTTTTCGAGTTGGGTAGAGTTCTACCAAATGTTTTGTTGCAGCTACGCGCTGAAACGAGGCATCTACTTCCTGTATTTATTTTGACCTGTCTGTCAAATTTGTTTACACCGCCTATTAGGCGGTGTTTTTTTATGCCCAAAGAAAAGTAACAACAAGTTTATCAATAGCTGTGCTAATTAATTCTTACTATTTCTTTACTCTACTCACAAAATGTAAAGCCTACTTACTTAAACAA
>NZ_MCYD01000336.1:0-19215 GCF_002876325.1 Vibrio sp. 10N.261.52.A1 | reverse complement strand
GATACTTAGAAATAAAAAACATAGATTAAATGGAAAATAAAAACGTCATTCCAACCTAGACTTATAAAGTGGGAAAGTTACTTTTAAAATGACTAATTTTGTCAGTTTTTTTCAAGCCCCATGTAAAAACCACCACAAAAATCAAAGCAAAAACCTTAAAAACCACCAAACTCCCACCCACAAAGCACCAAGCCTCATTAATACAATTTAACAACCATTAACAATATAAATCACACAAAACAACCATTACAAAACAACAACTTAAACCAATTTAGAACAAACATAAATCACAACGAACAAAATAAGAACACACCAAAAACCACACTTAAACACTCCAAAAAAAGCCATATGGCAATACTTTTCTACTACTTTTGGGGCTTTCAAAAGTAATTCTTGATCTAAAGCCATAAGTAGTGCTATTCTTTAAAACATAGCGAGAGACAACCAAATTTAGGAGTAGTGTTATGATTTCATCTTCGCAAAGACAAGGACTTGTAATGATCGCGGTAGTTGTTGGTCTAATGACACTACCGATGATGTACTAAGCAAGTTACAGATAAAAAAAGGGACGCCATGAGCGTCCCTTTTTTTGTTCAATTTTTTCATTTCGAAAACAGATGTAGTGTTAATACATCCCAGTTCGCATAGTAGAAACCCGCGGCAGCCAAAGTCATTGCCATCATCAGCAAAATCGCAACTCGCCAGATAAAACGACCACTACGTGGAGTCAGTTCCTTCTCGCAGTCGTTACACATCATGATGAACTTATGTTGATCTTCCAACTTGGCATCATGTTCGTTCACTACTTTATTACGACACGTCGCGATATAACGCAGCTTGCTTACCATATCGTGCGGTAGCCTTTCTTCACAGCTTGTTACGAGCTCATGCAATCCTTCGCCTTCAGCGTGATATTGAAGTCTCAATAATTTCTCTATATTGCGAGTTCTTGTCACCACTTTTTCAATATCGGTCATCTTGGCCCTCCCACTCCACACTATAATTCTAGTCGAGCATTTCCTTATTCTTATACAAAATCACTGCTATTTACGAGAGCAAGAGACAAGAAATAACAGTGCTTTATCCCAAACTGGCCATTAAATGTGATATCTGCCGAAAAATAATCAGCTTTGCTTACAGCAGTTCACGAATAGCGGCTTTAAACACATATCCCTATTGCCCGAAAGACTAGAATAACCATTACGACTACATGGAGGTTATATGCCTAACTCACTCTTTTTTACCATCTTTGCACTCGCAGGTCTCGCGGCCTGGGTATTTCTTGTTTTTTATCGAAAGCACATGCAAGGCGAGAACGCACCAGAAAAGAAAGTGAACGTCACGGTATTAGATAAACAATCCATCGACCTTCCTGATGCAGAGCCAGGTCAAGAAGACCAAGAGTATTGGATTTATGTTCAACGTGGTGTAGTTGGTCCGAAACGTGAATTCCAAGTCGGCATTCACTACTTTCACGCTCTTAACCCGGGTGACAAAGGGACCTTAACTTACCAAGGTGATAAGTTCTTACACTTTGCATTGAAGCGCTAACCCTAGCGCTTCAACCCTTCCTCATCGACATTCAACAATAAACCAATATCGAAATGCCTTGGCGTATCGCTAAGGCAATAGCCAACGTGTCTTCTCTGACTTAGAAACTATCCAACTCATCCACAGCGCACCCGCTCCGCTGATCACTATCCATAACGGAATAACCCAAGCTGGGTGACCTTGGTACCAGCCAAACTCTTTCATTGGCCACAAGAAGATTGGGTGCAATAAGTAGATACCCAAACTGTGTTTACTGATGAAACCAACCACTTGATTGCCTTTGTCTGACAACCCTTCTCCAAAGTAGCGACACAGCATGAACACCATGCTTGCAGCTAATACAGTATTCAGCGTTTTGTAAGAGAACCAACGACCAACCGTGTATTCTTCTGCGGCTAAGCTCGCATCAACCACCATATAAACGGTGGTCAACAATGCCAACACACCAAGCCCAGTACTCACGCTAACGGTAAACTTATTGAGTGGGACTTTCTTGTACAGCAGATAACCCAGTGGTAAGTAGCCAGTGTAAAGCCACAGCTCATGGCTCCAAGGACCATCGATTCTGAGTAAGAACAGTAACGAGGTAAACAACCACACCGCAGTGAAACTATAAACTGCCTTATCACCATACTTTCTGACCATAATCTGTAAGAACGGGATCACAAAATAGAGTGGAATGAAGTAGTAGAAGAAACCTAAGTGATAGTAGGTGTAGTGGTGATAGCTATTAAGCAGCACATCCCAACTGACATCGGCATCAAAGCCCATTGCCGACCAACCAGACAGGTAGGTATAGAAAAGCGACCAGACGATAAAAGGAATCAACACCTTACCTAAACGGCGCTTTAGATAATACTTGGCATCAAATGGACGCTGATCACTGAGCATCAGGGCGCCAGTTATCAATATAAAGACAGGTACCGCCCAACGGCTGAAACCATTGACCGTAACCGCCGTTAGCCACTCACCAAAAGGAATGGTTCCTAGCTCGTTGCGATAAGGTGCCAAAACATGAATCGCGATAACCGCTACGGCCGCGACACATCGTGCTAAATCAAAGAAGAGAATTCGCTGCTTCATGTAAATGCCTGATTAATATTCAATCATTCTACTATAGCAATAAAAAAGCTGACCGGAATAAATACCAAGTCAGCTTATTGTTAAAGGAGAGGCATATCGCGATTTTATCGAATCAGACGGAAGCTTATGCCGCTGAGGTTTGTGGCACCTTAGGCAAGCGCAACGAAATCACCGTTGTTATCGCTAGGAATGCGAACGAGACCCACAAACAAGCTGACAAGCCACCCATTTGGAACACCCAGCCAGACAGGATTGTGCCAATCAAACGACCCATTGCATTCGCCATATAGTAGAAACCCACATCAAGCGATACACCATCACCCTTCGCGTAGCTGACAATCAGGTATGAGTGAAGCGATGAATTAACTGCGAAGATGGCACCAAACACCATCAAACCACCAATGATCACCAGTTCGGGTTGCCATGCTATCTGTACCGCATATGCGATACCCGCCGTTACCAAAGCCAATGCACCTGCCCACAATAGGGCTGCATGTCCATCTGGTACCTTGCCCTGAGCTTTACCGGTAATCTTAGGCGCTATGCCTTGTACAAAGCCGTAAGCGATAGTCCAAGCAGCTAAAAAGCCTCCAACCCATGAGTGATCCCAACCAAATACGCTGCCAAGATAAATTGGCAAAGCAATCACGAACCACACATCACGAGCGCCAAACAGGAACATACGTGCCGCCGACAGGATGTTGATGGACTCAGACTTAGAGAAGATCTGTTTGAACTTGGGCTTGGTTTTCGCCTTGCCCATGTCTGCCTCTAAGCTCACTACACTGCCAATGAAGACTAAAGTCAGCACAGCCGCCATCGCCAGCACTGCGTATTGGAAGCCAATCGTTGAAAGCAGCAAACCACCAATAAAGAAGCCTGCACCCTTAAGCGCATTCTTAGACCCGGTCAGAATCGCGATCCACTTATACAAGGCACCTTGTTGCTCATCCGGCACCAAAGTCTTGATTGAGCTCTTGGCACTCATCTTGTTGAGGTCTTTAGCAATACCTGACAACGCCTGCGCTGCCATTACCCATGGGATGGTCAACATCGCTGATGGCAATGCGAGCATCCCCAAGGCGAAGACTTGCATCCCGAGGCCAATGTTCATGGTCTTGTTGAGGCCAAGACGCGCCCCCAGCCAGCCACCGATTAGGTTCGTCACCACACCAAAGAATTCATAGAAAAGGAACAGTGAGGCGATCTCTAACGAGCTGTAACCAAGGTCGTAGAAATACAGCACCACCAGCATGCGCAGTGCGCCATCAGTAATGGTGAAATTCCAGTAGTTGAAAGTCACCAACATGTATTGGCGAACACTCTTGCTTAGATTTGAAAACATAACGCTATCTCTGCAATCAAAACAAAAAGAGCTTTTGGATCACGATAAGCTAAACACTCAAGATACCAAAAGCTCCTTGTCTAACAACGATGGCTGTTAGCTATTCGCTACGCCATTGATGTATTCAACCTGTATAGGTTTAGTGAAAGCACCTGGACGCAGTGCTTGAACTTCTTGAACGATCTTGTCGAGGTCCCAGCCTTTTTCTAACAGTAGGTGAGCCGCGAACAAACCAGTGCGACCAGAGCCGCCCATGCAGTGCATCGCTACTTTCGCACCGCTATCAACGATTTTGTGTAGCTCTGGGCTTGCTGCAGACCATTTCGCTGCAAACTCGGTACCCGGTGCACAATCGTCTTCGATTTCGATTTGGAACCACTGCATGCCTAGTGCACGTGTTTTCTCGCCCAGTGCTGCTACGTCTTTGCTTGCAAGCTCTGCATCATCAAGCGCAGTCACAATAGCTTCAACGCCCTGCTCTTTCAGTTGTGCTAGAGATGCATCAAGATCAGCATCTTTAGTACCTGGGCATGGAGTCAGGATTAGTGCGCCTTTCTCAAGGTCTAGTTGCCACGTTGGATGTGTCATAGTGTCTTCTCCAGATTCTTATTTAGAAAGACCGACGGTACGTACCAGCTCAGCCGTACGTGTCGCGTAACCCATTTCGTTGTCGTACCAAGCGTAGATCTTAACCATGCGCTTACCAACCAACATGGTAGACAGTGCATCTACGATTGTAGAGCGTTGGTCGCCTTTGTAGTCGATAGACACAAGTGGGCGCTCTTCAAAGCCAAGGATGCCTTTTAGCTCGTTCTCAGATGCTTCTTTCAGCATCGCGTTCACTTCTTCTGCCGTCGTGTCTTGCTTCACTTCGAAGATGATGTCAGTCAGAGACGCGTTCGCTAGTGGTACACGAACCGCGTGGCCGTTGATGCGGTTTTCTAGCTCAGGGAAGATCTCAACAATCGCCTTCGCAGAGCCCGTTGTTGTTGGGATTAAGCTCATGCCACATGCACGTGCACGACGTAAGTCTTTGTGTGGCGCGTCTAGGATAGTCTGAGTGTTTGTTAGATCGTGAATCGTCGTAAATGACGCGTTCTCGATACCAAGCTTCTCGTTGATTACTTTAACCACTGGAGCGATGCAGTTAGTGGTACAAGACGCTGCCGTTACGATTTTGTGTACTGCTGGGTCGAAGATGTTGTCGTTAACACCAACAACGATGTTTGCGATGCCATCTTCTTTAACAGGTGCAGAAACTACAACGCGCTTCACGCCCTGCTCTAGGTATTTGTTTAGGAAAGAAGTCTTACGGTGAACACCTGTCGCTTCAATCACAACATCACAACCAGACCAATCGATCGCGTCGATGTCACGCTCTTTAGTGGTTTTGATGCGTTGACCATTGATGATCATCTCATCGCCTTCAGTTGTTACTTCATGGTTCCAGCGACCTTGAACTGAATCGAACTCTAGAAGATGTGCAAGCGTTGCTGTATCGCCCGCTACATCGTTAATCTGTACAAACTCTAGCTCTTCCCAATCGAAAGCTGCGCGAAGTGCCAGACGGCCAATGCGGCCAAAGCCATTAATACCTACTTTAACTGCCATGTTCTTTTCTCTCAGTTAGTTGCCTTCATATTTGAAGCCGCAGCGTTGTTGACTGCATTCACTTCCCCTAATCACATAGGAAACCTATGCTCATAGGGAGAAGTTCACTTGTCGCCTAGCTGCAACTTCAACTATCTTGGCAATAAATTTTTGTAGATTTAAACGCAACATTGAGGGCGTGAAGTCATCGCTTCTAGACGCTCAATGTCTTGTTGGTATTCAGTTTTCAAACAGTTCGATGCGATAAGGTCATCAATTAACTTTAGCATCCAACCCGGTAAATCATTGGCAAGACGATAGAACACCCATTGCCCTTGGCGAACGTCAGTCAAAATGCCGTTTGAGCGTAACTGCGCAAGGTGGCGTGATACCTTTGGCTGACTTTCTTGCAATGCCTGAGTCAACTCACCAACTGAAAGGCACTCTTGGCGCACAATCAACATTAAGCAACGCACTCGCGTTTCGTCAGACAGTAATTTAAAAAATTGGTGAGGAAGCATAACTACATACTCATATATGGATATGCATATATCCTAGTTGTAAAAAAACGCACGTCAAGGCGTGCGTTTTAAATGTCATAAAAGTTTAATAAAGCAACACTACAGCTTGTTGGTCACGGTGTGACTCCAGCGACGCGCTTCTGTGAGTTCAGTTTTCACCTGATCGACACTAAGCCCTAAATCAGCGCAGTGCTCATCAATCTGCTGCCAATCCGCATGCTCAAAGCTCTCTTCAAGGGCAAGCAAAGTACCGTAAGGGCCTTCCCTGCGTAATAGAGCAACCTTGATACTTTTACATAGCGGCAACTGCTCGACTAAGTTCTCTAACGACAAGTCCAACAGCGCATCTAACAAGGAGAATAAGCCAATCATAAAGGCCTGCTCTCTATACCCTTCAAATGCCTGATAGCGAGACATACGCTGACAAAACTGAGCACGCTGTAGAGACAATCCATACAGCTCTTTTGGCTTTTTATCGGACACATAAGAGGCGACGGCTAACGAGACAAACATTTTCAGTTTCTCTTGCCCTAGATATACCAAAGCCTGACGAAAAGAAGAGATGGTCACTTCAAGGCGCGGCGACATAGTATTCACAAACCGCAACAGCTTATATGAGAGCGCCACATCTTTCGCAACAATGCTTTCCACCCGTTGAAAGTCCACATCGGGCTTACACACTTCTTGAAACAGCTCCATAGCAATCACTTGCTCAGGGCTAATGTATTTACTCTTGATGATTTCCGGCTTATTGAAAAAGTAACCTTGGAAAAACTTAAAGCCAGCCTCTTTGGCTTGCTGGAATTCTTGCTCGGTCTCAACACGCTCCGCCAAAAAGCTAAACTTTTTCCCTTGATGTGCTCTAACCAAATCACACGCTTCATCCAAACCCATCTGCATGATATCGAGCTTCACGATATGAGTGTATTTAAGGAAACGTTCCCATTCTGGGGTCGAAGTAAAATCATCTAAGGCGATCATATAACCCGCTTGGTAAAGGTCTTTAACCGCTTCCAACAATTCATCTGTTGGTTTACAGGTTTCCAGAATCTCTACCACCACCTTATCTTTCGGCAAACTTAAGGGCAGTCGACGAATCAAACTTTGATAAGGGAAGTTAATAAAACAGCGTGAAGATGGAATAGAAGGGTTAAGACCCACTGACAGGAAGTTCTCAACAATCAGACGGTACGTTGCTCGATTAGACTCAATATGCGCTGGGTACGCATTCTTTTCTCCATCGCGAAATAACAACTCATAGCCGAGTGTATTCCTCTTGCGATTTAAGATAGGTTGTCGAGCAACATATGTAGCGGTCATTTCTTGATAACTCTGATTGGTTTAACTATAACTCAGTCGCTTAATCTAAGCTTTCGCGGCAGCTAGCAAAGCACCGCAGCCCATGAACATACCACCAAATATTTTATTTATCTTACCCATTATGCGATCAGAGCGAATAAAACGTCCCATTTGTGACGCTAATGAGGTGTAACCCAACATAACAACGCTATCAATGAATACTGTCGTCACACCTAGCACTAATAACTGCGGTGCTTGAGGTTGTGTAGGGTCAATAAATTGAGGAAACAGAGCCACCAAAAACACGATGGATTTCGGGTTAGTTAGGTTGATAAGCACAGCGTTTCTCAGCAGTTTGCCACTCGACAGAGTAGAGCTTTCTTCAGATGCTACTAGGCTCGAGCTATCACGCCACTTTTGAATACCTAACCAAACTAAGTAAACCACACCAACCCATTTAATGATGGTGAACGCCAACGCAGACTTAGCAACGAGTGCACCAATACCCGCGCCCACCAGCATAATGTGGAACGCAAGACCAAGCTGTAAACCGACGATTGATGCCAATGACTTTCGAGTGCCATAGCTTAACCCATTGCTGATTGAATTTACGGTACCCGAGCCCGGAGCCAAGCTAAACAAAATCGCCGTGACAACATAAGCAAGCCAAACATGAGTATCCATTTGCATTTCCTTACTAGTTCTTTAATCTAACAACATTAGTAGCAATAAAGCTCTCACACGCATCAGTTCAGGTAATTTCCCATGGAAAACCACAGCGAAGCCGCCTTCCCTTACACTCAAGAACCTCAGTTCGATCATGCGATTAAACACCCGATCAACGCTCTTTGGCAACAAAGAAAAGAGGGATATTTAACATCGTCTGGTAAAAAGAAACTGTACTGGTGCAGCCTCACCTCAGAGAAGCACAGCAAAGCTATTGTGATTTCAAATGGCCGTATCGAATGCTGCCAAAAATACCAAGAAATCTTTTATGATTTTTATCAACAAGGCTACGACGTTTATTCATTTGACCATCAAGGTCAAGGCCAGTCGGAACGTATGGTAGCAGACTCTGACATTGGTCACATTCATGAGTTTGATGATTATGCATCTGATATGTCTGACATGATTGCCAGCTTTGACCTCAGCAAGTATGCCAAGCGATACCTGTTAGCCCACTCAATGGGGAGCACTATCGCGACACGCTATCTACAAACCCATCCAGACCACCCATTTGATAAGGTCACCTTGTGCGCCCCAATGTTTGGTATCAACACCGAGTGGTACTTAAAGCCTATCGCGATGATTATTGGGCAAGTGCTTACCGCGTATCACGCCAAACCGGTTTACGCTCCAGGTCAGCAGGCCTATTACTCGAAACCTTTCGAGAATAACCTCCTGAGCCAAAGCAAGGTTCGTTATCAGTGGTTCCGTCGACTTTACGAAGAGAACCCTTCACTGCAAGTCGGTGGCGCTAGCACTCGCTGGGTATGGCAAGGGTTAATGGCAGCCAAGCAGTCAATCCAACAGACTCGTCAAATCAAGATCCCTCTATTACTGATTCAAGCTGGTGAAGAGAAGATTGTGAGTAACGATGCTCAGGTGAAATTCATCAATAAGCTGAAGAAAACCAACCCGGATTGCCAATTTAAAGTTATTGAAGGCTCAAGGCATGAAGTGTTGTTTGAGCAAGACAAATACCGTAATCAAACACTGGATGCCATTAATCAGTTCTTTGCTTAATACTCACATCAACTGCATAAGAAGCGAGCCATAAGATAGCGAATAAAGAGGAAGAGAAGTAAGTGAGCTTTGCCCTCTTTTCTTGCATGATTTTGGCATACAATTTCTGGGTCGAGATATTGTAGTTCAAACGATACTAGCATTGGCTAGTGTTGATATTGGTTAAGCACTTTGCAATGAGGGTTAAATGACTATTCCTGCACTTAAAGATTCCGTGAAAATCGTTGCCTCTGATTTAGATGGTACGCTGCTGGCTCCCAACCATCAGTTGAGCGATTTTACCAAGCTAACGCTAAAGAAGTTACACGAGCAAGGTTATACCTTTATCTTCGCAACGGGTCGCCATCACGTCGATGTAGCTGGGATTCGTCAAATCGCAGGGATTCCGGCATACATGATCACGTCGAACGGTGCTCGCGTACACGACCAGAATGATCAGCTAATGTATAGCCAAAACGTACCTCAAGAACTCGTTCAACCGGTTATTGATATTGTTCGCCAAGATCCAAACATCTTCATTCACATCTACCAAAATGAAGATTGGTTGCTCGATCGTGAAGATGAAATGCTAGCTAAGTTCCACAGTGAGTCAGGCTTCAGCTACAAGCGCTTTGAAGCAGACAATGCGCCGAGCGACGGCATTGCCAAGGTTTTCTTCACTCACCCAGAGCAAGACCACGAACACCTAGTGACGTTTGAGAAAAAGCTAAAAGAAGCATTTGGAGACAAGTTAAACGTGGCTTTCTCAACACCTTGGTGTCTGGAAGTGATGGCCGCTGAAGTATCTAAAGGTCATGCTTTAGACGCTGTCGCGAAATCTCTGAACCGAACGCTGGATAACTGTGTTGCCTTTGGTGATGGTATGAATGACGCTGAGATGCTGGCAATGGCAGGTAAAGGCCTAATCATGGGCACATCGCACGAGAAAGTGATGCAAGCACTACCAGACAATGAAGTGATTGGTAGCAACGCTGATGATGCCGTTGCGCACTACTTAGAGAAACACCTACTCTAAACAACCCCATCATACAAAAAGGCAGCCAATGGCTGCCTTTTTTGAACCTTACGCTAAAAGCTTCCTCTAACGAGAACCGAGCACTTCTTTGCTTAAGATCGCCTGCCACTCTTGTTCCGTCACAGGCATGATCGATAAACGATTGCCGCGCTTCACCAAAGGAATTTCAGATAATTCAGGCATGGCTTTAAGGGTCGCTAATGGGATCAAGCGTTCAGTAACTCGAACAAACTCGACATCAACCATTATCCAGCGCGGGTTATCGGGTGAAGATTTAGGGTCGTAGTAATCACTCTCGGGATCGAATTGAAAATGGTCTGGGTAGGCTTCTCTGGTTACTTTTGCGATCCCCGCTACGCCCACTTTTTTACATGATGAGTGGTATATCATCACTAGGTCGCCAAGCTTGACCTCATCACGCATCATGTTTCGAGCTTGATAGTTACGAACTCCCTCCCAACAAGAGGTTTTTTGTACTCTTAGTGTCTGAATAGAAAAAATGTCGGGTTCTGTTTTAAATAACCAATATGCCATAATAAATCCAATTAACGGTTGCTCCGAGGAAGATATAACATGAAGGTAATGAAAAACCCAGTGACATGGCTAGCCGCATTCGCGCTACAAGGCTGTGTAACCGCTCCAGAAACACCGCAACAACCTGAAGTTCCACCAGCAACCTTGGATGAACCTCTGAGCGTTCAACCACAAACCTTCATCATGCGCGGTCAAGTTGTGGTAGGCCATGAAAGCCGCACGTTTACCCCTTGTGGTAGCCAACAACAATACTGGCTAGATATGTCCCCAGAGCTAGCGCTAGAAGCACAAGGGCTAGCAGTCAGACCTTATCAAGCTCTGTATGGCGAACTGATTGGTCACCTTACCGTACCTAGCCAAACCGGCTACAACGCTGATTTCACAGCACGTTTCGTGGTTGATCAAGTCAATATCTTAACGGCAGAAAACCCTGAACGCTGCGACCAACCACTGCGATCCACACGAGTATTCGGCAATGAACCATTCTGGTCAGCCACCTTTGATAAAGACCAGCTGACTTATACCAAGATGGGCGAAGCACCTCAGGCTCTCAACATCGAATCAAGCCGCACCACGCCAAGCAGTCGTGATTACCAATTAGAGGGTAAAGCAACGCAAGGCGAGCTCAACCTGAAGAAAGAGAACTGCAGCGACGGCATGAGTGACTCTATCTACGGCTGGGAAGCAAAACTCAACCTCAATGAAAGCAACTACACGGGCTGTGCTACGGTTTCAAACCAAGATCCTACATTGGACTGGAGTGGTACCTATTTCGCTAGCTCAACGCAGAACTCAGGGTTCTCTATTAACCTTGAGCTCAACGATGACCATAGCGCAGTAACAACCTACTCATACAGCAACGGTGATCCTTCTATTGTTGAGCAAGGCTTCTGGCAGCAACTCAACCAAAACCAAGTTCAGGTCGTCATGACTCGCCACCAGCAGCAATACCTGATATCCGAGCGTATCTTCACACTCGATAACGGTAAGCTAATCGCAGAGAAAGAAAAGGTCGGCAATATCGTCTACCCGATTGCCAACGGCGGTCTAGTACTATTCGAAGCAAAGCATGTACAAACACAAACTAACACGGTTGATCTAAAGGCGAAGCAAGTGAACTCCAGTGATCAATTTGATCCAAAAGTAGACCAAGCGATCCGCGAGTATTTTAAGATCAACAACAGCTCTCCTGATGATACGAAATACCGCTGGCTGACCTACGACCTCAACGGTGACGGTAAAGAAGAATTGTTCGCACAACTCGATTGGTGTGGCTCAGGTGGTTGTACACTGCTGATTTTCGAGAACCATCAAGACAAGTGGCGCTTCAATAGCCGAGTCACACTAGTAAAGGGAGATATACGTGTGGGTAAGTCTAAAAGTCACGGTTGGCACGATCTGATCTTCAATGTCAGCGGTGGTGGTGCAATAGCGGCGAAACACGCACTCTCATACACAGGTGTCAGCTACCCACTCAACCCAAGTGTTGCACCGGTAGCCGATGATGCTGATATCAGCGATGTGGTTTTGTTTGCTAACGACATCTCACCAGTACAAAGCGGAGTTAAGCTATAACCATGAGCGATCAGCAAGCTTGCATTGGGTGTGGTTTCACTCATCAATGTATTTGTCATCGAATACCGAATACTGAAAGCCAAATCCAGTTAGTGTTACTCACTCACGAGAATGAGCTAACACGAGACACCAATACCGGAAAGCTACTGCAACAATCACTCAAGCAGTGTCAGCCCTTTGTTTGGCAGCGCAAGACGCCTCCAGCCGAACTACTGGCTTTGCTTGAAGGTGAAACTCATCAGCCTTTGCTGTTATTTCCAAGTGATGAAAGCATTGAGTGTCAGCAAGCGGTATCGGATGCAGGGAGTGAACGAACGCCGCTATTCATCATCTTGGATGGTACATGGCAAGAAGCGAAAAAGATGCTCAACAAAAGTCCTTGGTTACAGACGATTCCTCAAGTGCACCTCGATGTAACCAGTGAATCTTCATATACATTGCGACGCAATCAAGACAATGGACATCTGTGTACCTGTGAGGTTGGCATCGAGCTACTCAAGGCTTTAGATGAAACTCAACCAGCAAAGCAGATAGAGGATTACTATCAACACTATCTAAAAGTATTCCAAGCGGACAAAAGCGGACACGCTCTCAGATAGAGTGATGCGGAGTGCTTGAGCACTAAAATAATAAAGGGTGAGCCACTAGCTCACCCTTTTCACATCTCGCTTTATTGCATTGAACAGAATAGTGTTTCACGTGAAACATCAGACATTTGCCACTCATCAGAACAGCCGTTTAGGCTCTCCGAAGTAATAACCTTGTAGGTAGTCGACACCCATGTCTTCTGCAATTCGGCAGATTTTCTCATTATGAACAAATTCAGCGACCGTCTTCGCATTCAAGATCTGACATAAGCTAACCAACTGCTGAGCTATCTTACGCTGCTTTTTATCTTGATCGATATTTCGAATCAGGCTGCCATCGAGCTTTATAACTTGAGGCTCAAGCTTGAGTATCTCGTCGATGTTCGAATAACCTGATCCAAAGTCATCAACAATGATGTTCACACCCAGATCGCGGAAGTGATTACACACCTCGATTAAACGACCGTAGTCCTGAATTTGTTCCGTTTCTAGTACCTCTAAACCAATACGCTGAGGGTGGCTAATTTTCTTGATCGCCTGCTCAAGGTGAAGAATGGTTTTCTCGTTATTAAAATCCTGCGGTGCCAAGTTAATCGAGAACGAATCGGTTCGCTGACTCATGAAATCAAAGGTACGCGTAATCATCTGACGACTTAATCGAGTATAGAGATGCGTCCCCTCGATAATCGGTAAGAATTTTCCAGGCGCAATCAACTGGCCCTCTTCTTCAATTCGAACCAAACACTCATAGCTTTCGACCTGATGATCATGTGCCGACACAATAGGTTGTGCACAGGCCACAATATTTTGATTGAGTACCGCACGGCTCACGCAGGACAACCACCCCAACTGCTCTTGGCGGTGCTTCTCGAGCTGGATAAGTGTCTTAGCACTCACTAAATGTTTGTTCTGACTGACGGCACTGCGCCTCGCATCAATTGCCTTCAGTAATAAATCGTCAATCGAGGTGGTTGGAAAATCCCGACGACTCGCAATGCCCGCACAAATAGACACAGAAAGATAATCAATATCTGGCAAGCCCGTGGGCTCAAAGTTGACATGCTCGGTTTGGTCAGAAAACTCCGAGAAACGTTGATGGATATGTTCTTGGCTAGCCCAGCTATCAAATACCACCGCCCATTCACCAATACCGATGCTATAAAGCTGGCAACCCTTATCAAAGAACTGCCACAATGCTTTCTGAAAGTAGTCGCTTAAGTCATGAAGAAGTTTGTCACCAACTCGATACCCATACTTCTCATTGATCTGACCAAAGGTCGTTACCTTGAGAGCCAATAAGTGGCTATCAATCGTCATCTTCGATAACTTATCACGCAGCACACTTCGATTGGGCAAACCAGTACGACGATCGATTCGATAGCTTGCGGTTAATGCTGTAGCTTGCTGCTCAATCTTGCTTGCCATGCTGTTATTCATGTCATCGACATCAAGCAATGCATTACGAATAAGTGAAAATAGTGGAGATATATTGTTGAGAGGTTGATTCTCTAGCAGAGGAGCAACCTTACCCTCACCTTCCCTTAGCGCAAGATAAGTTAAGCTGTGGTGCAAGATTCTTTGTTGCCCATGGTCTTGAAACAACTCCCCCATACAGTACACACCATAGGTGTCGGCAAGCTTTTGGAAAACCTCAACCTCTTGGTTACCATCAATAAAATCGAGCCGTGATATACAGTTATAAATAAAGAATTGCTCGGGGCGATGAGCTGCGACCTGCTGCACACCTAAACGAACTTGCTCCAAGGTTAATGATGGATGGTCGTAACAAAACCTAACCTTATCACCAACCTCGAATGAACCGCTAAACTCGATTTCACCACTCTCTTTAATCTTGAGTGGCATGTGAATATTTTGCGCTTTTGGATCGCCAACCATCATCGGAAAGTTATGCAGTTGCTCAAACGGAACCTCGAACCCATCGGCCAGATAACGATTATAGAGTTCACGAATCGGCATGCCGTCTAATTCTGCTAAGCAGTTATCGTGAGCCGCCGTCACTCGAAAAGTACGACCAATCGGATTCCACTCGGTGTAATAGCCATTCGTGATTGCCAAATCATCGCTATGCAGCGCTACCATCACGTAGGCATTCTCATAGCACACGCCATCTAGCATCACCCATCGACCGCTGTCTGTTGATGTTGAGGCACCACCGCAGATAGGGACTGAATACCCCGATTGCTCAAAAGCAGCAAACAAAGCTCGATTGTTTATCTGCAAGCGATCGGCAAAACAGATAATACTTTGTGTTTTCTCATGACAATCCAGTTGCTGATACATAGCTTGGCTATCAAGCACTGGTTGTTCGCTGTATCGAACTACCCCGCAAGAGTACGAGCTATTCTCAAAGCGGGTAATGATCAGGTAAAGACCTTGATGGAGAATGACACCTTGACGGATGTAGTGGTTGGCACTGCAACCTATCAATTGAGCCTTGGGAAAATTTGATTGAATGACTTGGCAGGCAGCCAAAACCGTATCTTTATTGAAAGACGAAAACACCTGAATCAGCAGAGGTTCATGACGATGAAAATCTAGCTTTTCCAATTCACGATGGATTTGTTCTATGTCTTGTATCAGAAGAGAGGTCGACTGCATATTCACATTAATCGTTGCGTTAATGATCAGTTATTGTGCTTTCTATCGATAAAGCTTGCACGGAATACTTACGATCATCTTATGAATAATGTGACCTTAGTTAGACATCATTCACCCCACCACAAAGCAGTCACTAATGGTGGTTAAACTGTTTCGCAAGCAGCTGGTATATCTACTTACTCGCTTTGATAACTAAAACAGGCGCTTAGGCTCACCGAAGTAGTAACCTTGTAGATAATCGACACCCATCTGTTCGGCTATCTCACAAACCTGTTGATTATGAACAAACTCAGCGACCGTTTTGGCATTAAACACTTGGCACAAACGCACCAACTGAGAAGCAATGTTTCTCTGCTTCTGGTCTTTGTCAATATTACGAATCAAGCTGCCATCGAGCTTAATTATCTGCGGCTCAAGCTTAATGATCTCATCGATGTTGGAGTAACCAGAGCCAAAATCGTCCACGATGATTCTTGCTCCTAGAGAGCGGAAGTGGTCACACACCTCAATCATACGGCCATAATCTTTGATCTGCTCAGATTCGAGCACCTCGAGCCCAAGTCGAGTGGGATCGTTCATTCCACTAATCGCAGTCTCAAGTACCTCCAGTGTCTTATCACTTAGGAGATCTTGCGGAGAAAGGTTGATGGAGAACGGACTCTGCTTATCTGCCATATAGCCGATGGTGTTCTTAATCATGTGGCGACTAAGACGTGTATAAAGATGGGTGTCGGCAATCATAGGTAAGAACTTACCTGGTGGCACAATCGTCCCATCAGACTCCATGATTCTCACCAAGCACTCTTGACCAATCATTTCGTGCGTCCCCGCCTCCACAATCGGCTGTGAGTAAGTGATGATGTTCTGATCTAAAATCGCTCGGCTTACGCAGCTCAACCAACCGAGCTGCTCTTTACGATCTTCTTCGCTCACCTGAATATCTTTGGCGTTGGTAATATGGGTGTTGTTACGCACGCCATAACGTCGAGCTTCAATCGCTTTCAGCAAGATTTCATCACCGCTGTCAGTCAAGAAGTCACAACGACTGGCAAAACCACCACACAGAGACACCGACAAATAATCAATGTCGGTTAAGCCATACGGCTCAAAGTTAATGTGTTCGATATCATCCGCGAATTCAACGAAACCTTCTTTTATGCGCGCACTGTCAACACTCGCATTAAAAATGATCGCCCATTCACCCACACCAATACTGAACAACTCAACCTTCACGTTCGGTTCTTTCACCACACGAAGCTGCAAGCGTTCAACAAAGTGATTGGAGAGATCAAGCAATAACTGATCACCGACTTGATAACCATACTTCTCATTCACTTGATGGAAATTAGTCAACTTCAGAGTTAGCAAGTGCTCACTAAAAAGAATCGTGTTGAGTCGCTCTTTCAAAACAATACGGTTAGGCAGCCCAGTACGAGAGTCGATACGATAACTCTCAGTTAAGCGGCGAGCCTGTTGATGAAGTTTCTTCTCCATCTGTGTGTTCATGCTATCAAGATCAGCCACTGCATTTCGTACCAAGTTAAGCAGCGGTGAAACCGTAGAGTCACACTTAAAGTCTTCACAACGAAACTCATTAATCTCGTCAGACTCTCTCATCGCGATATAAGTTAGGCTGTGGTGAAGAATGTCTTGACGCTCTTCAGTACGATAAAGCTCACCCATACAGTAAGCACCACACGTATTCACGATCCCTTCAAACGGCTTCAGCTCTAGTTTGCTATCGATAAACTCCAAGCGAGAAACACAGTTATAGATGATTACAGACTCAGGTTGATGCATGGCAAGCATCTCTGCACCATGGCGCACCTTTTCTGCAGTGAGTGACGGGTGGTTATAACAAAACTGAGCTTCTTCACCTATCTGCCAAGGACTATCAAATTCGATACTGCCATCATCATTGATGCGCAACGGCGTAGAAATGCCTTTCTTTCTGCCAAGCTCACGATAGAGCGGAAAGCTCATTAGTTGGCTAAAAGGGAGATCTTTGCCATCAGCCAGGTAGTGTTTGAACACCTCAATAGCAGGCTTGTCATTCAACGCATACAGGCGGTTCCCTACCGCATGAGTCACTCGTAGCTTCATCCCAATAGGGTTCCACTCAGAGTACGCGTCTGACCAAACCTTCAACCTCGGATTGGTCAAAGCGACCGCTACACACGCGTGTTGGTAAGTTTGTTCATTATGCATGACCCAACGCCCGTGCTCATTTTCGTGACACAATCCACCAGCCACAGGCAATGCGTAAGAGCGATTTTCAAAGGCGCCGTAAATAGGGTAGTCACGACCTTCAACCTGATCACACAGGCTGATGACGGTTTTGGTATCTTTCGAGAGATCGAGTTGAGAAGCGAGGGCTTGGCTATCTTGGTTTGGGTTACCAGTAAAAGGCTGCACCGCTGAGGTTAAACGAGTTTCGTTGAACTCACTAACAATCACTAAGGTACAGGTGCTCTCAAGACAGTTATCACAGATAACATGACGGGCACTCTGGCCGATCAGTGTCGCATGGCTTAGATGCCCCAGTGCCACACTGGCAATTTGACGAGCCACATCAGGTGATTGAGTAGAGAAAAGTTGAATTAGGTATTGTTTGCTGTCACACCATTCGCGCTGAGCAAATTCGGTTCTAAATTGCTCCTCTGTATTTGCGAGAAATGTATATGTTTGCATGCCAACCCTTGTTCAAATTCTAATGGAGTAGAGAACCCGCAACCACCGCTATGATTGAAATGAATCGTAAAAAGTAATCGCCAATTATCCTAGCCTAAACAGGCTGTTAATGGCGACTAATGTAACAATTCACTATCATAAATGCGACACAATAAGCTCGCAGTAGAAATTAAATTAGTCGCATAAGGTCACTGAGTTGATCTATTTCAACATCAGGAAGCACACTCGCCTTCGAAGAAAGGTATAAATTGGAACCAGTGTCATTAAACCAGCATGCTTGGAAGCCATTTTTCTTCGCTCCGTAGACATCAGTTCTCAGGTGATCCCCCACATGAAGAATGTTATTCGCATCAAAACCTAGGTATTGCTGCGCTTTATCAAACATGTCTGGGTAGGGTTTTGCTCTGCCGTCAGGGCCAGCTTTGAGGATTAACTGGAAGTATTGCCCAAGGCCAATTTTATAGGGGTCGACATTACCATTGGTTATCGCCACTAAAGGAATACGCTCGGCAAGTTCCGCCATCACACGGTGGGTTTCTTGAGGAACGTCGACTTGGTTGCGTAGCCATAAGGCATGTTCGATACCATCACGAGCAGCCTGTTCCGCTTGCTGCAGAGAGTAACCCAACTGCAGTAAACCTGTCTTAATTTGGATTTCACGCCACAAGGTGACATCGTGCTTTAGCTGTGGGTTTTCCAATGCGACTTGTTGTTTTACAGCTTGCCACTCTTCCAAAGATAAAGAAGTAGACACAGGGTGCTCTTGAAAAAGCCACTGCGCCATCTCCTTCTCAACCTTCATGATCACAGGCCAGTTGTCGTATAGGGTGTCATCCAAGTCAAAGGTCATGGCTTTGATGGGCTGTAACCCTCGATAAATTCGCATAGTAAAACCTTTAATCTAATCTTTGTTCTTCTTACGAGCTCTGGGATGAGCCTGATCATAAGCTTGTGCTAAGTGTTGAAAATCCAAATGAGTGTACACTTGAGTAGTCGAAATGTTTTCATGACCCAGCAATTCTTGAACAGCACGTAGATTTTGGCTTGATTCAAGTACGT
>NZ_MCYD01000335.1:0-700 GCF_002876325.1 Vibrio sp. 10N.261.52.A1 | reverse complement strand
TATAAGGCAGTTTTCGATATGTAAATCACAATTTCACTATGGTTTAACCGGAAAGTATTGAATCAATAGGGGAGAGTCCTATATTGGGAAGTGTAGCCTTAGTGGAGGTGAAGTATTATGATTTGGGATACTCTCAAACGTGTAAATAAACTTCGCAAGGAAGCAATGGAGGATCCAGAATTCTTGGATTCAGCAAAAATGCATGAGGAATGGCTTTTGAGCGAAACTCATAATCAATCCAATAAAGGAGCAAAAGAAAAGAAACCAAAAAAACTGTCTGACATCTATGAGAATACAGACTTTACTATCAACCCAAACGGAACGAAACATTAAACAATGATTAACTGTAACACGGCTGAGGCTCTTAACCCGAAAGCTAAGTACCAACGACACACACCAGCCTTTAGCCACCAATAAAAAAGCCACTTTCAATGTATCGAAAGTGGCTTTTTCTTTTCTAGCTGCTTAGAAGCGATATCTGCATTCAGTCCTAGCTGTTGATTAGGCTCAAGCCGCTTGGTAAAGCATCACCAAACACACGCTTAGATTCGCTCTCGGACAGCTCAGTTACTTCACTAACCAGCGTTAACCAAGACTCTGGAACCTTGCTCTGCTTTAGCTTCTCAATCACTTGATTACGGTAATCGTCAGAGATATCAAACTGTCGGTCGCCAGTCTTGCGACAAATCATCACTGCGGC
>NZ_MCYD01000334.1:0-599 GCF_002876325.1 Vibrio sp. 10N.261.52.A1 | reverse complement strand
GTATACATATTATCTGCTTGTTCTTTTACTAATTCTGCATCAATAGGAAGATACATTCTTACGAGGAAGTTACCACCTTGCTCTACGGTCGCATTCCCCAAACCTTTCTTGCAATTGGTAGTGAATGAAAATGAATTCCCATTATCTTTCATTTCAGAATGGGGAATATAAAAATCATTTTCATGAATCCAACCATCCTCTCCATAAAAAGTTGCAGATAGATAGCCGTTATTTTTCCAATCTAAAGCCGGTTTTTCTATCGTCCAAGTTTGGCATTTTCCTGAAGTCACTTGAAGGGGAACATATTGAGCGGTATCCATAGGTAGTCCACCCCATCCATAAGCGGCCGCATATAGGTAGTTATGCGGATCCACGTCTTCTAGCGTTTTTCCGAAAGCATTGTGCCCGGCAATAGGCTGCTCACCAGAATTGACCTGACGAACTAACTCATCGCGGAAAGCAATCACTTCATCGGCATCAAAGCCTTTTGCCGGATATGGCCTTGCAGCGTTCGCTTCAAACTGAAGCTGACTTTGGCGACGCTTGGTGTCAGCATGGTCACCGTTGTCACGCGTTCTCGCCAGCAAGTAGACATACTC
>NZ_MCYD01000333.1:0-378 GCF_002876325.1 Vibrio sp. 10N.261.52.A1 | reverse complement strand
GCGCCGTTACCTAGGTGACAGTTGATGATGTTAACTTCTTCAACTGGCTTGTTTAGTAGGCCTGCAACTTCACGAGTGATGAATAGGTGAGAAGTACCGTGCATGCCGTAACGACGGATGCCGTGCTCTTTGTACAGGTTGTACGGTAGAGCGTATAGGTAAGACTCAGAAGGCATTGTTTGGTGGAACGCAGTGTCAAATACAGCAACGTTTTTAAGGCCTGGGAAGTTCTGTTGAGCAGCTTCGATACCGATTAGGTGAGCTGGGTTGTGAAGAGGTGCGAAAGTCGCAGCGTCTTGAATACCCTTAAGAACGTCATCTGTGATTAGTGCAGATTGAGTGAACTGCTCGCCGCCGTGTACGATACGGTGACCGATA
>NZ_MCYD01000332.1:0-802 GCF_002876325.1 Vibrio sp. 10N.261.52.A1 | reverse complement strand
GTTTTATAAAATAAAGCCATGTAAATCACAACATTCATTATTGGTTAATAAAATCACCTCTGCAATATAGAAATTTCCTTTGGCAATAGTCACTTATGTTGCATACTTGCCGCCTTCAAAAGAGGTGCATAATGAAAAAGAACGGTTTTACAATTATTGAGCTTGTTGTCGTTATTGTGATTCTTGGAATAATCGCCGTTACGGCAGCGCCCAGATTCCTGAATGTGAGTACAGATTCGCATATTGCAGCCGTGAAAGGTACTGGCGCTGCTTTCAAAGCAGGTGTCGATCTTGCCTACTCAAAAAATTTGACCTTAAACGGTGGCGGTCCATCTACGAACATCCCTATCTATGATGACTCTGCCACTGGCCAGCTTGACTTCAATGAATGGGGATACCCAGTACAGCAATGGCCTTACGCAGAAGATTTCCCAAGGTTGGATAATCCGGAAGACTGTATTTCGGTATGGGAAGCTCTCCTGATTGATCCACCGAGCGTTTCTAGTTTCAACTCACCGACTGATACTGACTATATCGCTGAGTACATCCACACCGACCAATGCCGTTATCATTATCGAGTCGTACCCGGGATCTCTATTTACTACAACTCGATGAATGGCGATGTCACCGTGGATGACGAACCAGACAGCTAAGCTCTAGTTTAATACTCAACGTGTTGGTACAGACAAATAAACTTAGAGAATGCCACGCATCAAGATTCAACCATCCCAGAAATTAAGATAAGCACGTTTTGGCGAAAACCAGCGTGCTGTCTAACTCTCCAGAAGGTAAACGCCTAGCA
>NZ_MCYD01000331.1:0-655 GCF_002876325.1 Vibrio sp. 10N.261.52.A1 | reverse complement strand
ATTTGATAAAGGTAAATTCGCAATGTCGACCAAACTAGCTAACCCAGCGCCGTTAGGCTTAATGGGTTTCGGTATGACCACTATTCTTCTTAATATCCACAACGCAGGTTTCTTTCCACTAGATTCAATGATCCTTGCGATGGGTATTTTTTACGGTGGTTTAAGCCAAGTTATCGTTGGCACAATGTGTTTCAAACGTGGTGACACGTTCGGTACAACTGCATTTACCTCTTACGGCCTATTCTGGTTGTCTCTAGTTGGTCTAATCGTAATGCCTTACATGGGCCTACCAGCAAGCCCTGCAGCATTCATGGGTTGGTACCTACTTCTATGGGGCATCTTCACAGGCTTCATGTTCATCGGTTCTCTATGCTACCCAGTAGCGAAGCAAGTAGTATTCGGTTCACTAACTATCTTGTTCTTCCTACTTGCAGCTCGTGATTTCACAGGTAGCCAACTGATCGGCACTATCGCTGGTTTCGAAGGTATCTTCTGTGGTGCTTCTGCTATCTACTTCGCAATGGCACAAGTAATCAACAATGAATACGGCCGCACAGTACTGCCTATCGGTGAGAAGAAAGCACCTCAAATGGCAACACAAGAAATCGCTGCATAATCTCGCGTTTCTTAGAAATATAAAAAAGGGTTAGCCATG
>NZ_MCYD01000330.1:0-269 GCF_002876325.1 Vibrio sp. 10N.261.52.A1 | reverse complement strand
AGGCGCCTCCATCATTCAGAAAAAACCAGTCCTAGTGACTGGTTTTTTCGTTTCTGGCTTCTTACTTTTTAGCTTCTTATCCGTTCTGTTTAAGCATCCTGTTTTTACTTTTCATTTTGTTTTCTACAACTCGCTTTTGTTTGTGGCTAAATAATCTTTATCGTTGATAAACCAGTAAATAAATCAAAGTCACAATTAAACATAATGCTCAATTTGTTTCATTGTTTTTTGGGATAACCCTAATAAAAACATGAGTATGGGTGATAGGA
>NZ_MCYD01000329.1:0-307 GCF_002876325.1 Vibrio sp. 10N.261.52.A1 | reverse complement strand
ACTCAGCAGCGTTCGACAAGTTTGCTAAAGAAGAAGGCCTATATTCAAAAAGCCTGAATGGCGATGCTTTCTCTAACGAAGCTAAACAGAAAACAATTGACCTGATCAAAGAAGATCTAGGCCAAATCGATATGGTTGTATACTCACTGGCGTCTCCAGTGCGTAAAATGCCAGAGACTGGCGAAGTAATTCGTTCATCTCTAAAGCCTATCGGTGAAACGTACACGTCAACTGCGGTTGATACGAACAAAGACACAATCATCGAAGCAAGCGTAGAGCCTGCGACTGAAGAAGAGATCAAAGACAC
>NZ_MCYD01000328.1:0-210 GCF_002876325.1 Vibrio sp. 10N.261.52.A1 | reverse complement strand
AGGCTGCCCCTTCTCGTGGCGGGATAAGCGGAACCGCTCGCTTTATCCGTATGGCATCATGGCAGTTCCTTGTGTCATAAGCGCCATCACCTGATATTTCAATGATTTTACGACGTGTCTGCTTGAGTAAGTTGGGGAGCACTTCGGCATCGGTTACGCCAGACTCTGCGCTTCCCATCAGTACCATGCTTCTTGACCTTCCATTCACCT
>NZ_MCYD01000327.1:0-377 GCF_002876325.1 Vibrio sp. 10N.261.52.A1 | reverse complement strand
ACGTAATATTGACGTGTCGTTTTACCTAGAGTGATAGTTTGATGTCACTCGAAGATCTGCTCTTCATTTTTCAAAATCATTTGCCATTTTTTGTGCCTTGCATTCCAAAAACGTTCTACACTTGGGTTATAACTGTTTGATTTTTATACGAGGTATCAATGAGTCGTAAACCAATAGTGCTAGTCGTGGATGACACCCCAAGTAACTTGGATGTGTTAACGGCAATACTCAAAGATACCTACCAAGTTAAGGTAGCTATTAACGGAACCATTGGTATTAAAATTGCCAAAATGGTCCCTCAGCCAGACCTGATTCTTCTCGATATCATGATGCCCGATATTGACGGCTATGAAGTGTGTCGACAACTAAAAGCACAG
>NZ_MCYD01000326.1:0-527 GCF_002876325.1 Vibrio sp. 10N.261.52.A1 | reverse complement strand
ATAATATCGCCCCGTTTACACGGGGCTTTTTTCTATCGGAGGCACAATGCTTTACCGTCTAGCCAGAACTGGCTTTTTCCAACTTGATGCCGAAAAGGCACATGATCTTGCAATTCAAAATTTCAAACGCTTTACCGGCACTCCCATTGATCTTTTGTATCGCCAACAATTACCTCATCGACCTGTAGAATGCATGGGTCTTACTTTTAAAAACCCAGTTGGTCTTGCGGCTGGCCTAGATAAAAACGGCGAATGTATTGATGCATTTGGCGCGATGGGTTTTGGTTTTGTAGAAGTAGGGACTGTGACTCCACGTCCACAAGCGGGTAACGATAAACCTCGTTTATTCCGTCTTGTTGAAGCTGAAGGTATCATCAACCGCATGGGTTTCAACAACCTAGGCGTAGATAACCTGGTTGAGAATGTTAAGAAGTCAAACTACGACGGCATCTTGGGTATCAACATTGGTAAAAATAAAGACACGCCAATTGAAAAGGGCGCAGAAGATTACTTGATCTGTATGGAGA
>NZ_MCYD01000325.1:0-20054 GCF_002876325.1 Vibrio sp. 10N.261.52.A1 | reverse complement strand
GCTCTAGAAGCTCTAGAAACAGCGTGTACAAAAATAAAGAACTCAACCAATAGAGTTCGAAACGTAAAGTCAGGTCCCAGACCAACACATAAAACAATAAGGACAACAACATGAAGTTAAAAGCACTTGCTCTAGCAGGCTTATTGCTCACTCCTCTTGCTCACGCAAAAAGCGACATCATGGTACATGACGCGTACGCTCGTGCGACACCGCCAACAGCGGTGAACAGCGCAGTATTTACGACCCTAATGAACCATAGTGACAAAGATCGCGCTATCGTTTCTGCGACAACACCAGCTGCAGGTAAGGTAGAGCTTCATGATGTTATCGTTGAAGGTGACGTGATGAAAATGCGTCAGGTTCAACAGATCACAATCCCTGCTAATGGTGAAGCCGTACTTAAGCCTGGCAGCCTGCACATTATGTTATTCGACCTTAAAAATGGTCTAAAAGAAGGTGAGCAGATCGAAATGACACTGACTTTCGCGAATGGCGAAACACAAACTTTCGAAGCACCCGTTAAGAAAGTAATGAGCGGCATGAAAAAGATGAATCACGATCATCACTAATTCTAGAAACTGATGCTTACGAGTCTTATTAAGAGTCGCAACACACATCGGTAAAAAAATAGACAAAATAAGCCACGATGACTTCTCGCCATCGTGGCTTTTTGTTAAACTGCGTTCGCTTTCTGTGCAAAGCGTGACCACATTAATAACCAAGGAGAAGAGAAGATGATTGTAATGAAAACACTAAAACTGGCAGTAAAAGTAACGCGTTAATTTTGTTTGGTTAAGCCAACTTTAATCTCGAACTACCAACATTAAGCCACCAGCTGCCTACCGCACACTTTTACCCGGTTTACACTTGATCGCACACGATCAAAGCATGTTCACTACGCATGAATCAATCCGGGGTCCTATCTATTTGAATTCGACCCAAACTCTAACGCATTTTTGACGTCTCGACGCTTTTGAGCTTCTAACGCTTTTGGTCTCACCAACGATAAGAGATCCCACAAGAAGTAAAGAAATGAAAGCTCGCACGTCTGGGTAAATAGACATGAATTCACAAACTGCATTTTCTCATCCAATATCACTTCAACAACTTGGATGGCAACCTGTATTTCAACAACAACTGACACTTGAAGATTACGACCATTCAGTGATCGCACGTATCACCGCACACCATCGCAGTGGCTACACATTGGCATCTGAACAGGGCGAAATTACTCTACCCATTCATCACAACCAACCCGCAATGACCGTTGGCGATTGGGTAATATTGAACTCTGAACTGCAATTCGATCGCTTACTCGAACGCCAATCGCTCTTTAGCCGAAAAGCTGCTGGGAGTCGTGTGGCTGAACAATATATTTCAGCCAATATCGACACAGTGTTTATAGTGGTTTCATTAAACAACGACTTTAATCTGAGTCGCATTGAACGCTATCTAGCACTTACCAATGAAGCACAAGTTGAAGCGGTTATCGTCCTAACTAAGAAAGACTTGTGTGACGACTACGAACACAAAGTACGACAGGTACAAAGCTTAGACCCGATGCTCATGATCGAAGCGGTCAACAGCCTAGATCAGGACTCAACCCAAGTGCTGTCACCTTGGTGTAAAAACAGCAAGACCGTCGCGCTAATGGGCTCTTCTGGTGTGGGTAAGTCGACTTTGGTTAACTCATTGCTAGGTGAAGCATCGCAGGCAACTGGTGGTATTCGTGAAGACGACAGTAAAGGTCGTCATACAACCACATCACGATCACTCCACTTGCTCGCATCAGGTGGCTTGCTTCTCGACACTCCAGGAATGCGAGAGCTCCAACTTGCAGACTGCGCTGAAGGCGTGAGTGAAACTTTTTCAGACGTCGAAGAGTTAGCAATGCACTGCCGCTTCTCTGATTGTCATCATGAATCAGAGCCGGGATGCAAGATAAGGGCAGCCATTGAGAGTGGTGAACTGTCTGAAAGACGATTTACTAACTATCAAAAGCTACTGAGAGAGCAAGCAAGAAACGGCGCTTCTCTTGCAGAGCAACGCGCTAACAATAAGCAGCTTTCCAAGATGTACCGAAACGTACAGTCAGAAAGCCGTGACATCAAGAAAGGCTCAGCTTAAGCAGTTGGATATTGACGGTAATCTGAGTTAATCGCTCAACGCTGAGCTGAAACACCGAGCCCCACGTGTCAATCGCGTGGGGCTTTTTGTTTCAATTAGATAAGAAAGTGACTATTTACGCACACAATGTTCTTACCAATCGCCATTTACATCCTCTAATTTACAGTATATTAGCTCCATCAAATATGAATTCGCAGATTTATAGCTCAATCAAAATACATTTATTTAACATTTAGCTCTAAAAACACCACGTAGTGCAAACAATCACACTAAAAGTAAACTATTCCTAGACACCCGCTACGATCCCGCTAATATGACCGCCCATTCCACTAGTGTATAGTTGGAATCGGTACAACTTTATAAAAGATACATCACTATAATAAATTAACAATTGCAGGTACTTTATGCAAAATCACAACATGCTCGCCCGCATCGCTCGTGGGAATCTTGTCCTACAGATCCTTGCTGGTATTGTTTTCGGTGTCGTTCTCGCCATGGTTTCTCCTTCAGCAGCTCAAGACGCAGGCCTTTTAGGTAGTCTGTTTGTTGGCGCTCTGAAAGCTGTTGCCCCAATTTTAGTATTCATTCTTGTTGCAGCTTCTATCGCAAACCAAAAGAAAGGTCAGCATACTCATATGCGTCCAATCATCGTGCTTTACCTGATTGGTACCTTCTCTGCAGCACTAACAGCAGTAGTACTTAGCTTCATGTTCCCAACCACTTTGACACTGGTTGCTGGCGCGGAAGGTGCTACTCCTCCTCAAGGTATTGGTGAAGTTCTTCACACGCTTCTATTCAAGCTTGTAGACAACCCAGTTAGCGCGCTAATGAACGCAAACTACATCGGTATTCTTGCTTGGGCTATCGGTCTTGGTCTTGCTCTGCACCACGCATCTGCAACAACCAAAGCGGTTTTCGAAGATCTAAGCCACAGTGTTTCACACATTGTTCGCTTCATCATTCGCCTAGCGCCATTTGGTATCTTCGGTCTAGTTTCAGCGACTTTCGCAACCACTGGTTTTGAGGCGCTAGCAAGCTACGGTCAACTTCTAGCGGTACTACTAGGTTCAATGCTAATCATTGCTCTAGTGGTTAACCCACTGCTTGTTTTCGTTAAAACAAAGCAGAACCCATACCCTCTTGTATTCCAATGTATTCGTGAATCAGGTGTAACTGCATTCTTCACGCGTTCAAGTGCTGCGAACATCCCAGTAAACATGAACCTTTGTAAGAAACTAAACCTAGACGAAGACACTTACTCTGTATCTATCCCACTAGGTGCAACCATCAACATGGCTGGCGCTGCAATCACTATCACTGTGTTAACGCTGGCTGCTGTACACACCATGGGTATTGAGATTGATATCTTCACTGCTATCCTACTAAGCCTTGTTGCTGCGGTATCTGCATGTGGTGCATCTGGTGTTGCGGGTGGCTCACTGCTGCTTATCCCTCTAGCATGTGGTCTATTCGGTATTTCGAACGATGTTGCGATGCAAGTGGTAGCGGTAGGTTTCATCATCGGTGTGATTCAAGACTCTGCTGAAACAGCGCTTAACAGCTCGACAGACGTAGTGTTCACCGCTGCTGTATGTAAAGCTGAGCAGAATAAAGCTTAATATGCCTTTATTGGCTCTCAAGCCAAAAGCTATATAAAGAAAAAGGGAAGCATCTGCTTCCCTTTTTGTTATCTGAATTTCATTATATACACTCAAGCTGTATTCAACTTATCACGATGGATAACATGTCCCATGGATAATCCAGTGAACACCACTAATTAGCTTCTGCTCCAATTAGACTGACTAAAGTCTAGAGGGTCACTAGTCTGATTGGCTTGCTTCTCTATTGGTGCTTGCTCTGTATTCGATTGCTGACTGTAATCGATGTTCGCTTCTTGTGTATTCGATAGCGACGTTTCTAAATGGCTAGCCTCTACATTTAATGACTCACCCTCTTCATCAAACGCTTCTTTCACTTTCTTTGGAATCGGTATATTGCGTTTATAGAGCTTATTGAGCGCTTTGATTATTGAGTGCTTGGTGATTGCTTGTTGGGTAAGTTTCGTCATTATCGGTTTAGTCAGCGCTTGTAAGCCCACAACCGCATCGACACCCAGCTCACCACCTACTTTATCTCGCTGCTGCTTAGCTTCTGAATAGCCAAAATGAGCAGATAGGAATAGCCAAATATAAGCAATCGCATTACCGTTTTCACCATGGTCTATCCATGCTTCACCGGCTCTAAACATCGCTTCTGCACTGTTCTTTTCTGCTGCTGTCTCAAACCAGTACACAGCCTCACCATGGTTAGGCTCTACGCCGACGCCATTTAAGTAGCTCATACCCAGTTTAATCTTACCGTCTAGGTTGTTTTTCTCAGCCGCTTTGCGATACCAATCAACAGAGCTTTCTGCAGAGTAGTCTGGGTTTTCTTTGTCTAGGCACCAGTCACCCATGAACAGCATCGCTTCGGTATTACCACCAGCGGCAGATTCCTCAATATAGGTGTAACCCTTGGGAATGTTCTTTACGGTCCCACGCCCATGAACTAGCGCTTTACCCATCTCAAATTTCGCCGACATGTCGTTGTCTAAGGCTGCGATCGCAAGTTGCCAGAAGTTAGCTTGCTCTCTTAAAATCAGGTCTTCTTTGCGCTTCATGCTCAAACGCACAATGCCGTACATGCCGTTGACATTATCCAAATGCGCCGCTTTATCGTACCAATATAACGCTTCCTTAATATTGTTACGCTCCGCTTCTTTCGCCAAAAATAGAATCGACGGGACATGCCCGGTTTCTGCTTTAAAGTGGCGCTCTTTTTGCTCTTGGATACGTGCTTTTTCAATCGCCTTTCGGTAAGCGACAGCACGCGCTTTACGTTCTTGTTCCAAGCGCTGTTTTCTCAGTGATAAAGAAATCAGCCACACGGCAACAAGTATTAACGAAAGAGCCGTCGCACCAATTGCGATTCCCATTGTACTCATAAAATGTTTAACCTAATTCGGTTTCGTTCTACCCTATATCGGCCACAAGCAGCCTATATTGAGTAGTTAATTTCTGGGGCTATTAGCCCTGATGGTGACAAAAGGCGCAGTCCCTACACGCTCCGCCTTAAACTTGATTCAGTATCTCAGGAATACATAACGATAAGAAGTCTGCAAAGACTAATCCGTACGCAACCCACAAATCGTGTGATCTTGCTTCAATAAGGATGGTCTCTCGAGCTTGCCTTTCATCAAACGAGGCTCAACCGCTCACCAGGTACTGATGATTCAAAACTTATGACCAAATACCGCTATGACTAGGTCAATTGACCATAAATGTAAGCTAACTCAGCGACCGTTTTTGCAGAAAACTTCTTCATCAAACTAGCTCGATGAACTTCAACTGTCCTTACTGCGATGCACAGCTCATCGGCAATTTTCTGATTGCGCTTGCCGTCAATAATCTGTTTCAGAATATCGATTTCACGCTCAGTTAACGAAGCATAGGCTTGACGGTACACGTTCATGTGCAAATGCTTTTCTGAGGCAACTAAACCTTGCTTAATCGCCTCAACCAACTCTCCGCCTTTGACCGGCTTCTGGAAGAAATTCACCGCGCCAGCCTGCAGCGCTTCTACCGCCATAGGTACATCACCATGACCAGTAAGATAAATAACCGAAAGCGGGCTCTGTGCTTTCAATATCAGTTCATGAATTTGCTGGCCTCTCATCTCCGGCATTCTGCTATCGAGCACCACACACCCAGCCGCACTTAAATCAACGGCTTCTAGAAAACTCGGGCCATCTTGATAGGCTGACACCGTAAAATCATGCTCTTCCAGTAAGAACACCAATGAATCGCGCATTGATTCATCGTCATCAACCACATAGACCGGTAACGTTTGATGAAGTTCAGACATAACAAGATTCCTCATGAATCATTTGAAAGAGAGAAAGGCAACGTCACCGCGACGTGACAACCATGTGGCGTGAGAGACGTAATGCTCATTTGACCGCTGTGGTCTTCAATTACGTCTTGGCATATCGCAAGCCCTAGACCCAGACCGTTTTCTTTGCTGCTCACAAAAGCTTGAGTCACTTGATGCTCGGTAAAATCTAATCCGGTGCCATTGTCGATAACTGACAACATCATTTTATCGGCTTGATACTCGGTAATCACTTTAATTGTCGCTGGCTCGTCGTTTTTGTTATCAATATCAGACATCGCGCGCTGCTGCTGGGCATTACACGCATCGGTCGCATTGTTGATAAGGTTGACTATCACTTGTTGGAGGCCCACAGGGTCAATATAGACCTCAATAGGTCGACCAACGACGTAGCGCTCAATGGTAATTTGGTGCTGTTCAAGGCGGAATTGCAGTAGCTCAATAGTGTCCGTTAGCAACTGCTCTATATCGGCCTTTGACTTCTCTGCTGAGCGTTTCTTTATCATGTTTCTTAGGCGCTGAATGATCGCGTCTGCACGATCCACTTGTGATTGGATCTTCTCAAACACAGGTTCAATATCGGTGATTGGTTTGTTTTTGGAAATACGTAGCAGACCACCTTCACTGTAGTTTCGAATAGCCGCCAAAGGTTGATTGATCTCATGTGCGAGGCTGCTCCCCAGTTCACCCACGACGGCAATGCGTTGAGAATGTTCTAACTGTTCACTCTTACTCTTTAGCTTGTTAAGTGTCGCTTCTAACTGCTTTTTGCTGCGGCTGAACTTGTACTCCAACCAAAAGTGGTAAGCATTCAAGAACACAACTAACAAGAAGAACGCCCATGCCCACTGCTGATTGTATTTAAGCCAGATTAACGCTTCTTTCCACCATGGCTGTTGCAACGGGTGCATGTCGAGTTGCTGGTAGAGCTTATCGATAGGCAGCAAACTGGTTGGTGATGTCCAGCCCGAGGCATTCGCTGCAATGGCAGGCACACTGCTTTTTGGCATCGCAAATAGCACCTGACTCATTTGCTTAGCCAGTGCAGAAGAAGCTCGCTCCGTTTTGGCAAATGACCAGTTGGAATACAGAGGTGTAGACACTTGGCATCGGAATCCTTCAGGGGCTTGGTTGCCGATAACACGATATTGATCGGCCACCAACAATCCTTCACTGATCATGTTTTCAACTAAACAGGCAGGGACGACTGCCGCTTCAATATGGCCTTCTCGCAGTTGATACAGACTCGCATCAATTGGGAAGCCCAAGAAATGAGTATTAGAGAAAAATTGGTTAGGGTTCAGCCCTTCCTGCATCACTTGATAGCGCATGGTGAGGTAGCCGCCAAACGCATTTTCAGAAACCGCCGCGATTGGCTTTCCGCTCAGTTGTTCAAATGAGATATACAGTGACATTCTTCTGACCACCAGTGCTGAGCCGATACTGCGCGTGCTGCTCACACCCTGATCGTTGTAGTTGTGGCTGGTCATGGTCGCCATCCAAGAGAGGTCATACTGACGACCTAAACGAACCGCCTGGCCGGGATTAGTGATAACAAAATCAACCTCGACCTTCTTTACCGCTTCCGCCATCTCTTCCAAATTAAAAGGCTTGAGAACAAAGTGTTTTCCCGGGATACGCTCAGACAACCAGTCCATCGTTGGTTGCCAGCGTTGTTGTGCTGCAAGTTTCCCCCTGATGGCTAAAACACCCACTTCAATCGTCTGATCTGATTCAATCGTACTTGTCGCTACTGAAACAGGTTCCGTTTGAGCAGCGAAACAAATACCTGCACTCAAGCTCAAGCAGCACGTACTGATGAATGTGATGAAGTTGCGAACAGTCACGGACATCTCTTTATTCAATCGGATTACCTATTCAATGATTTCTCAACGCGTTGAAGCACTTTTAAATAAAGCATAACAGCTAGATAGCGAAAACCACATTTGTTCTAGATCAACTTTGATCTGGGAATGTGGAAATCCACAATACCCCGTGTAGGGTCAAAATCTGACAATGAGCTCAACAGAACGAATACCCATTTATAGGTACCAATATGGACTCATTGAAAAGACGGTTTCTCAGCCAGTTCGGTAAGGTTTCCGCCGGTGCTGCGCTCATTCCCATTACCGGAATCAACACCGCAGTCGCAAGCACAGCCATTCGCAATAACAACCAACCAGACCGCAAAGGTGAAGTAGGCAAACGCTACGCCATGGCTATTGATTTGCGTAAATGTGTGGGCTGTCAGGCATGTACAGTGGGTTGTAGCGTTGAAAACCAAGCACCGATTGGCCAGTTCAGAACCACCGTAAAACAGTATGAAGTTTCCCTTGATGATGGTTCAACAACTCAACAAGAGGTGAAGTCATTCATGCTGCCTCGCCTGTGCAATCACTGCGACAATGCACCGTGCATTAAAGTCTGCCCAGTTCAAGCGACCTTCCAACGTGAAGACGGCATTGTCATGGTCGACAACGAACGCTGCGTAGCTTGTGCTTATTGTGTTCAAGCCTGCCCTTACGATGCTCGCTTCATTAACCACGACACACTGACAGCCGACAAATGCACCTTCTGTGCACACCGCCTTGAAGATGGCTTACTGCCCGCTTGTGTGGAAACCTGTGTCGGCGGCGCACGTGTAATCGGTGACCTTAAAGATCCAAACAGCGAAATCAATCGCCTGCTCAATGAAAACCAAGACGACATCAAGGTGCTTAAGCCAGAGCAAAACACCAACCCACATGTTTTCTATATCGGCATGAACGAACGTTTCGTTAGCCATATCGAAGGGCAACCAGCGATCTATGATCCTGCCGCCATTGAGAACTCATCTTCTAGCAAACAAGGAGAAACTGCATGAATATCACCGAGGTGTTAGTTCCCGCTCAAGAGATTGCTTGGCTACCGTGGGCGGTTCAATATTTCTTCTACATTGGTTCAGCCTACGCGGCGGCTATTCTGTTTTTGATTGCCCTGATTTTCAAAAACTCGACCAGTCATCAATTCCGCTCAGCCCTTGTATTAGTAATGTCCATTGGCGCGATTGTTGGGCCATTAGCCCTTACTGGTGACTTACACCAACCTGGACGTGCGTGGCACTTCTACGCTCACATCACGCCTTGGTCATGGATGTCACTGGGTTCTCTGTTTCTTCCTTTGTTCTCTGGTCTGGCTGTCGCGACTGCTTGGGTTTACTTGCGTGATGACATCGCACAACTTAAAGAAAGTGAAAACCCGCTTCTAAAACGCTTGTCTTGGTTAACCCTAGGCCAATGGCAGGTTTCAGCAAAACTAATGATTGTACTCGCTGCTGTGACGGCCATTTCGGGCCTAAGCATCGCGCTCTATACAGGTGCCGAGATTGCAATTTTGGCGAGCCGACCGCTTTGGCATCAACCGGCTTCTCCACTGCTTTGGTTTACGACTGCATTTTTTGCTGCAACGGGCTTAACGCTGTTGATTTGGGCTTTGCTGCCTTCAAGCAAGCCAAGCTTAAAAGCAACCGACCTCGCTCTGGTACAAAGAACTATTACCCTAACAGGCGGCCTCGCCATCATTCTTACGTCGATTTGGGCTTCTAACCATGGTCACTTCAACCTGTATGAGGACGACGCTTGGGGCATTAATTTAGGCATCATGACCACCAGCATTTTGTTGTGCATGATCTTGGTTCTACCTCTACAACGCTTATCTCAAAGCAAGTTAGGAATTATCTGTGTAGCACTTGCGACCATAGTTTCGGCATGGGCAGTACGCTGGGTAACCATGATGGAAGTTCAAACCATTCCACGTTTTGATGTAGGTGCATTCCCTTATGAACTGCCAATGGGTAGCTCAGGTTTACTTGGCATTGTCGGTATGTGTGGTCTCTGGTTAGCACTTGCGTTGTTCGCTTCTGAAATCGTGTCTACTGGCTCTGGAACAAAAACATCGTCACCACTTACCCACTCACATAGCTTGTAGTCTAAGGAATCATCATGGATAACAAACGTCGTCAATTTTTAAAAGCAGGCCTTGCTGCCGGTGGTATTGGAGCTTTTGCTGCAGGTTATGCGACAACCACAAAGCACATGGTTCACGGTGCTATCGATGGCACTGCAGGTAAGAAAACTAAACACATCCATCACGGTAACTCGTTAGAGACGGAATACAGTGTCGATGAACAAGGTAAGATCTCGCCAAACCCAAACCAACGCGTTGCTCCTTCAATGTGTTTTGGCTGCTGGACACTGTGTGGCTTACGTGTGCGTATCGATAATCGCAATGACGAGATCTTACGTATCTCAGGTAACCCATACCACCCGCTATCAAGTGATCAGCAAATCCCGCTCAAAACACCAGTGAAAGAGGCCTACATTGGCTTGTCTGGTGAATCAGGCATAAATAATCGCTCGACAGCCTGCGCCCGTGGTAACGGCATGTTAGAGATTCAAAACAGCCCATACCGAATCACTCAACCGCTAAAACGTGTTGGTAAGCGTGGTGAAGGCAAGTGGGAACCAATCAGCTACGAACAGCTAATCTCTGAGATCACCGAAGGGGGTGACTTGTTCGGTGAAGGCGAAGTGGAAGGCTTACGCTCGATTCGCGACATCGAAACACCGCTAGATCCAAACAACCCTGAATACGGCCCAAAAGCCAACCAGTTATTGGTAACCAATGCCGGCAATGAAGGCCGTGATGATATCTTGAAACGCTTTGCGTTTAACAGCTATGGTACTCGTAACTTCGGCCACCACGGCTCTTACTGTGGCTACGCATTCCGCGCAGGTTCTGGCGCAATCATGAATGACTTAGACAAATTCTCGCACTTAAAACCCGACTTCAACAATGCCGAGTTCATCCTGTTCATCGGTATGTCTCCGGCTCAAGCAGGCAACCCGTTTAAGCGCCAAGCACGACAGTTGGCCGAGGCTCGTACTAACGGAAAACTGAGCTACACCATAGTGACGCCGAGCCTTCCGGCAGGATCGTCAAGCCTTGCGGCGGGCGATCGCAACAACTGGCTTCCGATCAAACCGGGCACCGACTCAGCATTAGTTCTAGGGATGATCCAATGGATCATCGAAAATCAGCGCTACAATCATGACTTCTTGTCTCGCCCGAGCGCACAAGCGATGAAGAAAGCAGGCACTACACACTGGTGTAATGCATCTCACCTAGTGATCAGCGACGAAACGCACCCACAAAACGGACGCATGCTTCGCGCATCGGATATTGGCTTGCTAGATACAGGCGAACCGATGTCTGACGATGATGCATTCATCGCACTAGATGTGACAATGTCACTATTAATATCAAATGTTCAGGTCGATGAGGCGGCGTTATTTGTCGATCAAGACGTAGAAATTGATGGTCAAACCGTTCGTGTGAAGTCTTCTCTACAAAGATTGAGAGAAGAAGCCTTCAAATATGACCTTGCTTATTACAGCGAGCAATGTGAAATCCCACAAGATCAGATCATTGCACTGGCGAAACGCTTTACCAGTTACGGGACAAAAGCCGTCGTCGATACTCACGGTGGCAACATGCACACTAATGGCTTCTACAACTCGTTCTCTATTCTGATGCTGAACGCGCTGATCGGTAACATCAACGCAAAAGGCGGGGCGATGGCGAAAGCGGGCGGCTACCCAACTTCTGTTGCTGGCCCTTGTTACGACTTTACCAAGTTCAAGGGTAAGACGAAGCCGCAAGGTGTGTTCTTATCTCGTAGTAAATTCCCTTATCACAAAACCAGCGAATACAAGCGTCGTGTTGCTGCCGGTGAATCTCCATATCCAACGCGAGCACCTTGGTACCCGATCTCTGCACCGCTGTTAACCGAGCATTTATCAGCGGCCATTGATGGCTACCCTTACCGCGCAAAAGCGTGGATCAACCACATGGCCAATCCACTCTATGGCGTTCCGGGGCTAGATAACCTATTAGGCGAGAAGCTCAAGGATCCAAAACAACTCGGTTTGATCGTCTCTATCGATGCTTTCATCAATGAAACCACAGCACTATCAGATTATCTCGTGCCTGATACAGTAACCTATGAGAGTTGGGGTATGGCAACACCGTGGCATGGCGTTGCAACAAAGGCGATCACTGCTCGTTGGCCGATTGTTGAGCCTAAAACCTCACGCACGCAAGACGGCCGCGCCATCAACCTAGAGAACTTCTTTATTGATGTCGCGAAAGCGCTCGACTTGGGCGGCTTTGGTGATAATGCAATCAAAGACAACCAAGGCAATTGGTACGGTATCCACAGTGCAGAAGACTTCTACCTGCGCTCTGCGGCGAACTTAGCATTTGCTAAAGGTGGCGTGCCGAATGTTGAGGCTGAAGACATTGTTTGGTCTGGCCTGGAACGGTTAATGCCTGTGATGAAAGAAACGCTTAAGCCGGATGAAATGCTCAAGGTAGCGTACATCTTTGCACGTGGCGGTCGTTTTGAGGACGCTACCAATGCCTACACCAACGAAACCATGAAGTACAAATGGACCAAACCACTAGCTATCTGGAATGAAAAGCTCGGTACTTCTCGCAATACCATCAGTGGCGAGCAGTACATAGGTTGCCCAACGTGGCATCCACAAAAGCTTGCAGACGGTACACCTTTAGCTGAGCAGTTCCCAACAAAAGAGTGGCCATTCACCCTGACTAACTTTAAGTCCAACATTCACAGTGCAGTGTCTAACCTGTCACCACGCTTAGAATCTATCAAGGGTGTGAATCCGGTGTACATTCACCCGCAAGACGCCTCTTCAGCGGGCATCAAAACCGGTGACGTATTTGCCATTGAAACACCGAGCGCAACCACAAAGGCGTTGGCGATGGTGATTGATGGCATCAAGCCGGGAACACTAGGCTTTGAGCATGGCTTTGGTCACAAAGAGCTAGGTAAACGTGCACACTGGATTGGCGATACACAACAACCAGTGAAGATGAAGTCCAACGATGGCGTTAACATTAATGATATTGGTCTGATTGACCCGACGAGAGAGGGCAAAGGCGTAATGCTAGATTGGGTAGTCGGCGCAGCAGCAAGACAGGCGCTTCCTGCGAAGATCTACAAGGTCTAAATCTCGGTAAGCTTAGTCCAATAATAAAATAAACAGAGCAACTTCATTATTCGGAGTTGCTCTTTTTTCAGATACCTCATTCAACTTAAACCTTCCTCTATCTATTCTTTTCACCACTTCCCTTTAAGTTTTAGCCCCACCGCCCTCAAGCAACTATGCTTATCTCTAAGGTCAAAACAGGCTGATTGAGCCTATTTACGTGAGACTCACCTCAAGTTCCGAGTGAATTAATGTGGAAATCCACAATAGCGCGAGCAATCAATTATGTCGAAAATGCGTGCATTACAACCAATAGCGACGCCTCATGATTAAGCTGAATATAAAAACTCAAACTCTCACGCTTTGCATCGCTGCTTTAGGAAGCCTTTCTTTATCCGGTTTTGTACAAGCAGCGCCTAACCCAATGCCCGAAGCCGCAGAAACCTGTAGCGGGTGCCATCAAGCTGACGGGAGAGGTATGCCTAACATCGCCCCTATGCTTGCTGGGCTGAATGCTGACTACCTAGAACATCAATTGATTCTATTCTCTAGTGGAGAGCGTCAAAGCGCGATCATGAAAGGCATGGCCGATGGCGTGTCTGATCCTGCTATTCGTCGCGAAGTTGCCGAATACTTTGCCTCTCTCCCTTCATACGAATTCACCGATTTAGAACAGCGTGGCTCGCAAGCAGATATCGAAAACCCGTATCGCAAGCTTGTATTTCAGGGCGACTGGGACCGAAACATTCCAGCATGTGCTACCTGCCACGGACCAAGCGGAATGGGCGTAGACAAGTTTCCACGCCTTGCGAGCCAACATGCCGACTACATTCAATCTCAGCTTAACGCATGGAAAAACGGCACTCGCAAGGGTGATGATTTGAACATGATGGGCAACATCGCAGGCAAATTGACCGACGATGAGATCAAGAACCTGTCTTACTACTTCGCATCTTTTCGATACTAAAGGGCTAGCATGAAAACACTACTTTTAATCACCGCAACCCTTGCCTCTGGACTCGTTTATGCGGACGCTGAATTACCCGATCGCCAAACCGAGCTGCCAGCCGTCGAAAAAGTGAAAGACAACAAGTACCTAGTGCCACGAGACTTAGTGGATATCCCAGCAGGAGAATTTGGCGACAAAGTAAAATTAGGTTACTCACTGTTTGTTGACTCGCAACAGATGCGCGACGAATACGTAGGCAACGAGCAAAACTGTGTTAACTGCCACATGCAAGCAGGCATGAAGCCCAATGCAGCGCCACTATGGGGCGCGTACATGGCCTATCCAGCTTATCGTAAGAAAAACGACAAGGTCAACAGCTACGCTGAGCGTATTCAAGGCTGTTTCACCTATTCAATGAACGGAATCGCACCAGCTTTAGACTCAAAAGAACTGGTCGCACTCAGCGCTTACTCCTACTGGTTGGCGATGGGCGGCATCTTGGATAAAAACGGTATGAAAGACACGCCAGTTCCTGAGATCAGCGATGCAGACTTGCAAGTCGGTGGTAAAACAGAAAGCTTCCCTCTTCCTGAAGAGCTATTAAGTAAATACCCAATCGATGGCCGCAGTAAATTAGCAGGTCGTGGCTACCCTAAGATCGCGAATCCAGAACAAGAACCTTCTATCGCGCGTGGCGAGAAGGTTTACCAAACCAGCTGCCAAACCTGTCATGGTCAAAATGGTGAGGGTATTAAAGGAGCAGACGGCCGATCATACTTCCCACCATTGTGGGGCGAAAACGCGTTTAACTGGGGCGCGGGAATGCACCGTATAAACACAGCAGCTTATTTCATTTACGAAAACATGCCGCTTGGTAAGAGTCAGCAACTTTCCGTTCAAGAGGCATGGGATGTAGCCGCGTTTGTGAATAGCCATGAGCGCCCACAAGATCCGAGGTACAAGGGCGATGTGGCTGCAAATGCAGAACGCTACCACAACCATCAAGGCTACTATGGCAAAGAAGTGGATGACCACGTACTGGGGACAAAAGCTCACCCAAGTGGTAAAGAGGTGATTCACAATCACTAACTTCGATTAAAGAAGCACTCTTTGTGAGAAAAAAAGCCGCTCACACCCGCTATAGCTTAATTTTACATTGTCAATTAGTGAGCGCTAAGAAAGTAAAAAGAAGCCAGAACGAGTGACGTTCTGGCTTCTTTTTTTGATTTGATATGGCAGAGAAACCGTCAATCTTGCTGCATCTTCTCCCAAATCGTTGGCGACCCAATATAATCTTGCACTGAAGTGATGAATTCTTTCACTAACTTGGTCTGCTTGCGGTGTGGGTATACAGCGTAAATAGCAGTATCCGCTGTTGAGATGGCGTAATCAGGTAGCAATGTCACTAAGCCCAACTCTTTCATCGATGCGTACAGGTTTGATTGATCAAGAAAGCCATAACCTAATCCATCTTTCACACAAGATACCATAGTACGAACATCACTCACCTTGTAGTTACCACGAATCGTCAGGCTCTGGAAAGTGTTGCCATACGGCTCTTCACTGATTCTCAGATGATCAACGGTCATATCACCATTGGTATAAATCACCGCAGGCAGAGACAGCAGATCTTGTGGCGTTTTCGGCTTACCATGCTGCTCAACAAAGTCATTCGAGGCGACCAGCATGAAGTTACTGTCGGCTATCTTCTTTGCAATCAAATTCGATTCCACCAGCTTACTGAAGCGAAAGGCGATATCGAATTGCCCTGCGATGATATTAGCGATCTTGTCGTCTAGTGAAAGTACGATCTGAACATCCGGGTACTTTCTCATAAACTGAGTGATGATAGGTTGCAGGTATTGCTGACCAAAATAGATCGGTGACGTAATTCGTAGCACACCTTTAGGCTCAGACTGATAGGAATCAGCAATGCCCTGTATCTGATTGATGGTGTCTTTCAGCACATAGGTTTGCGCAAGAATATCTTCCCCAGCTGACGTCAGCGAAAACGAACGAGTAGAACGGTTGAGTAGCTGAACACCTAAGTCTTGCTCAAGCTTTTTGATCTGTTTAGAGAGAGAGGAATTGTCCATGTCGTGCAAGGTTGCCGCTTTGGTAAACGACCCTTGTTGAACCACATCTAAGAACAATAACAACTGATTGGTATTGGGCACTGTGCCGCTCCTGATATTAAGCTCGATTAACGTTCATCTTTAGGGGTATCCATCACCACCATGGTTGTGATCGATTGAACTTGAGCACATTCCCCTAGTACATCGGCATGAAACTTCTTATAGCTCGGCAAGTCTTTAGTCTCGACTCGCAACAAGTACTCATTGGCTCCGGTGATGTTGTGACACTCGACCACCTCTTTCTCCATAGCGACGTGCTCTTCAAACTCCAATTGAGCAGATTTTTTGTGGCTTGATAAACCGATCGAAACGTAGGCGATAAAACCCACGCCCATCAAACTGTTATCGAGAACCGCACGATAACCTTGAATGATGCCTTTCCGCTCAAGATCTTGTACACGCCTTAACGTCGCTGAAGCCGACAAGCCAATCCGCTCTGAGAGTTCAATGTTGGAGATTCTGCCGTCCAACTTAAGCTCTTGCAATATCCTTTCGTCAAATCTATCCATAAGTACTTATTATTGTGCATTTGGTGATAATAGAGGAAATAAAAGCACATAATTGCCTCACTTTCCACCTACTATGTTTCTCAACACGTGAAAGTCATGACCGGTCAGTCACTTCGTTCATTTTATTGCTGGAGAACCATTATGCCTTTAGAACAACTTAGCGCACTTGCCTTGTTTGCGTTTGTCTCGACCTTCACGCCGGGTCCAAATAACATCATGCTCATGACTTCTGGTGCCAATGTTGGCTTTGCCCGCACCATTCCACACATGCTTGGCATTGCTCTAGGTTTTGCTGCTATGTTGCTATTGGTTGGCTTTGGTTTAATGGGGGTTTTCAACGCCTATCCGGTGACTCACCAAGTATTGAAATACCTGAGCCTTGCGTACTTGGTGTACCTCGCAATTAAAATAGCCAAGAGTGGAAAAGCGAAAAGCACTGAAGCTTATAAACCGATGACCTTCATTGGCGCAGCAAGTTTTCAATGGGTTAACCCGAAAGGTTGGTCAATGGCACTGACAGCCATTTCTGTTTATAGCAGTGGCAGTTCATGGTGGGAGCTTGCAATCATCGCAGCCATTTTCACACTAGCTAACCTGCCATCGGTGACCTTCTGGACGGCAGCAGGTAAGCAGCTACAACACTGGCTAACAACGCCAGTCCGCATCAAAAGCTTCAACTATGGTATGGCAGGCTTGCTATTAGCGTCGACCATTCCGATGCTCTAAATCGAATAACTTCTGTATTTTAACGGTTAGTACTCTGCTGCTAACCGTTATTCTCGTTAAAAGTAACCCACCAGCTCACCAAGCCAACGACCAAACATTGCCTGCCCGACCGGAGTTAACGTCCAGACAAACGCCGCTACATTGATAAACACTGTTAACCAATAAATAGCTCTGAACGGCTGTTTTTGTGTTTTATGACGTAGCTTATCTTGTGCGATCAAAGCCCCTAACCAACCACCAGCTACCGAAAAGATGTGCAGAGTTTTCTCTGGCACGCGCCAATTACCATTAATCGCGGCTCGCTTGTCTTTCGCGTACACAAAAAACGTCACGACACCGATAACTAAATACCACGCCAATAGCACTTTTGAGCTTTCCGCAAACAACACAGACACCGCCACCAGAACCAAATAAGTGATCGCGATTTGAATAGATGAAGACAACATCAACTCCTTTTGGGTAACAGCTCACATACTGTGGCAATTACGCCCTGTAGATTTTGATAAGGATGAGTAAGGCGTATTGTAATTCGGTTAGCCTGCAAAAAATAAACAAGCCCTTTCATCCCTACATAACATGATGGAAGTTAAAGGAATTATAAATATGTACAACCAAAAGTACGCCATCTACCAAGTTTTTACGCGTTTATTTGGCAATAAAAACACCCAACATGTCCCTTGGGGCACCATTGAACAAAATGGCGTAGGTAAATTCAGTGATTTTACAGAAAAAGCGCTATCTGAAATTCGCAAGCTTGGAATGACTCACATTTGGTATACCGGAGTTCCTCACCACGCGTTAATCAATGACTACAAACACATTGGTATTTCAGACGATCACCCAAGCGTGGTAAAAGGACGTGCGGGCTCTCCTTATGCCGTAAAAGATTACTACTCAGTTAACCCTGATCTCGCTGATAATCCCGAGCACAGACTAGAGGAGTTTGAGGCGCTAATAAAAAGAAGTCACGACCACGGCTTAAAGGTGATCATCGATATCGTCCCTAACCACGTTGCGCGTCATTATGAGGGGCTGAATAACCCACAAGGCGTCAGTGACTTTGGTGCTCACGATGACACTACACTCGAATACCACAGAAACAATAACTTCTACTACATCCCCAACACCCCTTTTGAGCTTCCGAATATCGAGCCTGACTTTACTCCACTTGGTGGTGAACAACATCTAGCCCTAAACTCTCCATTTGTCGAAATGCCCGCTAAATGGACTGGTAATGGCTCACGCCTAGCTAAACCCAACTTCGACGATTGGTATGAAACTGTGAAGATCAATTACGGTGTGCGCCCTGACGGTTCAAAGGACTTCCCTGAATTACCGAGTAACTATGCTCAACGTGATTGCCGAGAACACTTCTATTTCTGGAAGTTCATCGATGTGCCTAACTCTTGGGTTAAGTTCAGAGACATCGCCTTGTTCTGGTTAGATAAAGGCGTCGATGGGTTTCGTTACGATATGGCGGAAATGGTACCGGTCGAGTTTTGGAGCTATCTCAACTCATCAATAAAGATGCAAAAACCCGATGCCTTTCTTATGGCAGAGGTATATCAGCCAGACTTATACCGCAACTACATCCACTTAGGAAAAATGGACTATCTATACGACAAAGTGGACCTATACGATGGACTCAAAGCCGTTATGCAGGACAAAGCTTCAACAGCCATCATTCCCGAGATTCAACATCAAATAATGGACATAGAGCACCACATGCTGCACTTCTTGGATAACCATGATGAACAGCGTATCGCGTCTCCTGAACTTGTAGGTGACCCAAATATTGCCAAACCTGCAATGCTTGTCAGCGCCTTATTGAGCAGCTCACCGACTATGGTTTATTTTGGGCAAGAGGTAGGTGAACCTGGGGCAGAAAATACAGGCTTTGGACAACCCTCACGTACATCCATATTCGATTACATCGGTGTCCCACAACATCAAAAATGGATGAACCACGGCGCATTCGATGGCGGGATCTTAGACGATAACGAAAAGCAGCTGCGTCACTTTTATCAGAAGGTGATGAACTTTTCTCTTGAGCACTCTTCAATGACAGGACATTACCGAGACTTACACCAAAGCAATAATTTGAGTGATTCGATTTACGCATTTCTACGCTATGACGACCAAGAGCTGACAATAGTTGCTGCGAATTTCAGCCAGCACACTATAGAGCGTGTTTGCTTGGTGATTCCACGTGATGTAATCCAAGCAATCAAAATTGCGGATGGCAGTTACTTGCTTAATGAACATATCGAATCTATTCAGTCACAAGAATTACGCGTGGAGGAAGGAGTTGGCTGCTTCAATATTGAATTAAAACCGCTGGCATCGTTGGTTTGGGTATTACATTTAAATACTTAAAACCCTTGTCGATATTATATAGAAAGAAAATAAAGGCTAATTGATAATTAACTTAATTCCTAAACTAAATTAACAGACGACCATTTCGATATCTTCCTCACATTTATAAGGATGAGCTCTCATCCTTATTCTCTACGCCTAGCCACTACGCCCTATCTTATTGATATTAAAGATATGAGCTGTTGATCTAAGTAATTCACTGCAAACCAAGTACAAATCGTGACATTGACACTAGGTTTCTTATTTTTAC
>NZ_MCYD01000324.1:0-327 GCF_002876325.1 Vibrio sp. 10N.261.52.A1 | reverse complement strand
GCATTGAATAGGTCTCTGTTATCATTAAGATGCTAATGAATAAAACTCATGCATAATAAAATAACTAACAGTAGTTTTACTGGTTATAAAAAGGAAAGGATCCCCCTTTGTTTAGTCGTGATGATTTTGGTGAAAAATTAAGAAGCTACAGATTAGAGAACAATTACTCTCAAAAAGAACTTGCCGATACACTTTCATTGTCGCATGTTTCATTTCAAGATATCACCCAATCTATGATCAGTTTGTGGGAGTCTCAAAAAAGGTTGCCGAGCCTACTAAAACGAATTCTGATTGCTAACTTCTTTCTATGTGAATATTGTTATAGTT
>NZ_MCYD01000323.1:0-977 GCF_002876325.1 Vibrio sp. 10N.261.52.A1 | reverse complement strand
GCTTTTTCTTGAATAGAGGTTGGCTTTTCGTAGCCTTGTTTTACAACGGCTTTAACAATAGGTGAGCTTAATCCAAGCTTGGAAAATGGCATAAGTTTCTCGGTATGATTTGGCTAAATAGCGATGGAAAGGTTCAACAATCTTATACAAGGATAAGATTAATGGCGGCATTCTACCATGTTGCTTGTGTACTGCTAGCAACATAGACACTTTAGTTGGATAATACTGGCTCAATTAAGACGACGATAAGACAGGGAAGTATGGAAATTACACCAAATGAACGCGAAGCCGTATATAAAACGATTTTTTCTCGCCGAGATGTTCGTGGTCAGTTTCTTCCTGATGAGATCCCTGAAGACGTATTGATGCGTGTGTTAACTGCGGCGCACCATGCGCCTAGCGTCGGCTTTATGCAACCTTGGGACTTTGTCGTTGTTCGTGATATCGAAACCAAGCAGCAGATCAAAGCGGGCTTCAATCAAGCGCATGCAGAATCCGCTGAAATGTTCACCGATGAAAAGCAGGCGATGTATAAACGCTTAAAGTTGGAAGGTATTGTTGAATCACCTATCGGCATCTGCGTGACTTGCGATCGCAATCGAACTGGAAAGGTTGTGCTCGGCAGAACTATTAAACAAGAGATGGATTTGTACAGCACCGTGTGTGCAGTTCAAAACTTATGGCTTGCGGCAAGGGCAGAAAACCTAGGGTTAGGGTGGGTAAGTATCCTTCACGACTCAACACTACGTGATGCTCTAGATATCCCAGAGAACATCGATATCGTTGCGTATTTGTGTATCGGCTACGTTGATCACTTCAAAGATAAACCAGAACTTGAAACCATGGGTTGGCTACCAAGAAGAGATGTCAATTCCGCGATTCATGAAGGGAAGTGGAACCCTAAGCAGCTAGAGGCTGATGAAAAGTAACGGTTGCGCTAGCAAGGTTGATATTAAGATCTAAAAAAGGGCTCATTG
>NZ_MCYD01000322.1:0-261 GCF_002876325.1 Vibrio sp. 10N.261.52.A1 | reverse complement strand
TAATACTCCAATGCGACTTCGACAAAATCATCTTTGCGAGCGAAGAACAGCAAGTCCTCTGGGGTTTCGTTCTCAAACAACCAAACATTCAATCGCCACTTGAGGTTGTTGTTGATGCGACTAGCAGCTTCTAGCTTGGCACTGTAGACATCACTGTTGTCTAAGTCTTGAGTGATACCAGCAAGCACTTCGGTGCCGTCTTCATCGTTCAAAGCGAAACGTGCCCCAAGGAACACATCATTTTGGCCGATGGTTTGGGCA
>NZ_MCYD01000321.1:0-244 GCF_002876325.1 Vibrio sp. 10N.261.52.A1 | reverse complement strand
TCTTTCACTTGGTAGTGTGGATAAACACCGGGGTGGTTGATCTTTGAGCAGCTTGTGTTTTCAAAAGATCTTTTGTTTTTTTATCGTGCTTTGTTTTTGTGTTTTCTATTTAAGTGTTTGTTTTTTATGTTTTTAATTTTTGTTTCCTCCGAGGTGTTGTGTTGGTGTTGATGAACCTATGGATTAAAAAAAACGATTGCGACTAATTCTTCACATAGTTATTCACAGAAAAGGTGAATAAATG
>NZ_MCYD01000320.1:0-738 GCF_002876325.1 Vibrio sp. 10N.261.52.A1 | reverse complement strand
ATGACTCACTTCCTCACTCAAAAGAAGACCTTAAGGTCAGAGAAATGATTACAGTTAATCAAAAAGGTGAGGCTATTTCTAGTCAAGATATTAAGAATGTTTCGATACTTGAACCATTTTCAGTGTTCCAGAAAATTAATGAATATATATCTACAACCGCAAACATTGAAGAGTTATTAGAAGGTGTTGATTACAATGACACACTTAATGGGAAAAATATTCGAGAAGAGTTATCAAATGTAGTTGGTAAAAGCTATTCTAGCATAAAAGTTTATGAAATAGAGGATATCTTTCCTGACGATGAATCATTTATTCTTCCCATCTTTGAAGTGGTAACGAATACGGGTCTTAGATACTCGAACAACAAGATGGGTACAGGGGAGTTCATATGTATATATATGTTTTGGTATCTAACTTGGATCGAAAAGGAAACAGTGTTACTCATTGATGAATTAGAGAATTCAATATCTGCTTACAGTCAAACACGCTTGTTAGACTATATTGCGAAGGTCTCAAGTATTAAAGGAATTTGGTGTGTAATTACAACACACTCTGAACATATATTGCATAAGGTGGGACTTACTAATATTAGGATTGTTTCGGAACTGCCAAGTAAGGGCTTACATGTTGTCAAGCCTGAACACCAAATGAAGTACTTAAACTCTCTTGGGGTTGGTAAAGATATAACTGGGTCTATTTTATTAGAAGATTCATGTGCACTATCTTTCTGTAAAGAGA
>NZ_MCYD01000319.1:0-529 GCF_002876325.1 Vibrio sp. 10N.261.52.A1 | reverse complement strand
CCGGTAATGCCTCATATTGGTCTATGCCCTCAATACGCCAACGTATTAGGTGGTTTTAAGGTTCAAGGAAAAACACAACACCAAAGGGACCACCTCATCGAAACAGCGCGAAAATTTGAAAACGTTGGAGCATTTTCATTACTTGTTGAAGGCGTTGATGAGCTCACAGCTCGAGAAATCACCAGATCTGTATCGATCCCGACTATTGGTATCGGAGCTTCACCCGAATGTGATGGTCAAGTGTTAGTGACCGAAGACATGCTTGGTTTATTCACTGAATACACACCTAAGTTTGTCAAAAAGTACATCGACCTAAGCCAGCTAATCAAAACATCATTTAGTGAATATGAACAAGAAGTGAGAAATGGGGCATTCCCTACTCGTGAGCATTGCTTCGATTAATTTGCCTGTTCATTGACACTCTGGGTGCGGAAAATATCAGCGCTAGATCAAACAAAACGTGCGTATATCGGGTATTTCCTGTTCAAATATCACACTTTCTCAATTACAAATTTGCAACATCTACAAC
>NZ_MCYD01000318.1:0-454 GCF_002876325.1 Vibrio sp. 10N.261.52.A1 | reverse complement strand
GTACGTGTTCGTAAAGCAATCTCTTACGCAATCGATCGTAATATCGTAACAGATGCTATCCTGGCACAAGGCCAAAAACCGGCGTACTTCCTAACTCCGGAAATTACAGCTGGATTCGACCCTGAGCTACCAACTTACGGTAAGATGTCTCAAAAAGAGCGTAACGCAGAAGCAGCACGCCTTCTTGAAGAAGCGGGTTACGGCAAAGACAACCCACTGAATTTCAAACTACTCTACAACACGTCAGAGAACCACAAGAAGATTGCTGTCGCATTAGGTTCAATGTGGAAGAAAACACTGGGTCTTTCAGTAACACTTGAAAACCAAGAGTGGAAAACTTACCTATCTTCTAAAGACTCAGGTGACTTTGAAGTAGCACGTGCCGGTTGGTGTGGTGACTACAACGAAGCGTCTTCATTCCTAACGCTGATGAAGAGTAACAACACTACCGGTG
>NZ_MCYD01000317.1:0-629 GCF_002876325.1 Vibrio sp. 10N.261.52.A1 | reverse complement strand
CAACATGTTCAAGTAGCTGTCAGTTAAAGTCGACAACTCTTCATTGGTATCGACACGTTTCGCTTGGATAAATAGCGAGTAGCAGATGCCGTGGAACAGATTCGCAAGATGCTTAGGATCGTGATCGTCACACACTTCGCCGCGCTCAATCGCTTTACTAAACATGTTTTGTACCAACATTTGGTTAGTGCGGTTTGTCGTTACGAACAGTGGCCATACTTCATCACGCGTCGATGCGCTCCATTCGAACCATACGTTCAACCAGTGGCTGTCTTGAGCTACTAGTGTCACCATTTCAGTCGCAATATTATGTAGGTTTTGTTTTGCGTGAATATCTAGATCGATATTGTCTGAAAGGAAGTTTGAGAATTGACGGACAACATGATTAAGCACTTCATCAACCAGATCTTCACGAGTAGGGAAGTAGTTAAATACTGTTGCTACTGATACCTGAGCGATATCTGCAATGTCAGCGTGACCACCACGGCCAATGCCGCGACGAGAGAATACTTCAAGCGCGATTTCCATCAGCTGAAGTTTTCTTTTTAAAGGTGAAAGCCTAGTTCTAGGTCTCTTAGAGATTGAGTCCATTTTATTTTCCTTGCCAACGATTTTTTTATATTAATGAT
>NZ_MCYD01000316.1:0-427 GCF_002876325.1 Vibrio sp. 10N.261.52.A1 | reverse complement strand
CCTTCGCCGTCTTCTTCAAACATTGGGAAGTCAACAACCCACAGTGGAGCCCATGCAGATGTATCTGTTAGCTCTAGGTCTGTACCTAGTTTAAGACGAAGTGCGCCCATTGCTTCAGCAACGATGCCCGCTTTGTCTGCGCCGAACAGAATGATATCGCCAGATTCAGCTTCAGTACGATCTAGAATACCGTTGATTACGTCTTCGCTTAGGAATTTAGCAACTGGAGATTGGATACCTTCCATGCCTGCTGCACGGTCGTTAACCTTCATCCAAGCTAGACCTTTCGCGCCGTAGATGTTTACGTACTCTGCGTAACCGTCGATTTGCTTACGAGTTAGCTTAGCACCACCTGGAACACGGATAACCGCTACACGACCTTTTTCGTCGTTAGCTGGACCAGAGAATACTTTGAACTCAACGTCTT
>NZ_MCYD01000315.1:0-932 GCF_002876325.1 Vibrio sp. 10N.261.52.A1 | reverse complement strand
GCCCAGTACTAAGCCCGTCAACGTAAATTGATGTGAGCTGGTTAAGATGTCATGGCGATCAGTGCCCGCAATGAACACCCAATTCAAGCTGTTGTCCGCATCAAATACCGATATTTTGAAGTTATCTTGATAGTAGTATTCGTGCTTTCCGGCCAATTGCCCTTGTGAAAGTTGGTGGCTAATCCCCGCATGATAGCTAATGGACTTCGAGCCAATTCGTTTTGGGTCTGGATGGAAGACGAGTCGTTCAGTTGCTTTATCTACAACAAATACATAGCCATTATTTAGCGTTTTTAAATCTCTTAAGCCTTGTGTGGTGTGCAGTAAATCAAACTCAATCCAGATTTCTTCGTTGAGCTTTTCTGCAGTGTGTTTAACCGCGAAAACCCATCGACCATCTGCTTTCTGGTAAACGGAAGAGATGTAGAAATCTTCAACAACACCGTCTATTGAATGCCATTGTATTGTGGCGATTTGCTCATTGGACAGAGGAAGGCCACGGGTGGAGACGTAATGTTGGGAGTTGGGTTGGTATCGGATGATATCGGAGAAGTTTGGCGTTCTTTTTAGAATATTATCACTGAGTTCACGAAACTTTTGGTCGCTAAAGTCGGTGGTGTTGGGTAAGCCTAGGCTGGTTTCTAAGAAATAGAGTTTGCCGAATACGGCCTCGATGTTGGAACGAATAGTCGCGCTTGCGATGCGAATGTTTGATGCTGATTGGTTGGTTGCTGCGGTCTCTACTTTTTCTAATTGAGCTGCTGCGAGGTAAAGCATTCCTCCGGTTAATAAGATTATGTATGGTTTAAAAAGCCGAATAAGTGTTTTAGGTAAAGCCATGATATCCAAAGACGTGATAGATTCATTTTTATAGTACGGCCATACTAAACAGTTTTATTAATCACATCAATGCAAATGATTCCATATAAAAG
>NZ_MCYD01000314.1:0-15648 GCF_002876325.1 Vibrio sp. 10N.261.52.A1 | reverse complement strand
GTGAAACTGATGTTTTCTGGATACAAGACTACTTGGTAGCTCATAAAATTCCTAGTTGTTCCCAGATGCTATCAATCTTTTTGACCAGCTCAGGGTCTTTTGTAATTGGAACGCCCCACTCACGCAAGCATTCACCTTCCCACTTATTGGTGGCATCGAGAGCCATTTTGGAGTGCCCGGTTTCATCCTGAAGGAACAAGGTATCTCTCGCTGGATCCATTCTGGTGGTTACCGCCCAGATGATGTCGTTCCAGTCACTCACGTTAACATCACCATCACAGACGACAACGAACTTGTTCTCATCAAATTGAGACCAAACTGCATCCATGATTTTCTTACCATTACCTGCGGCTTGCTTATCTATCGATACCACAACCATGCTGGCATTGTCGTTCTGCAGATGAATATCAAGAATTTCAGGGTGAGCTTTGGTTAATTCAGCCAAACCACCTTCGATATGGTCACTGTTTTCTGGTGTAGATTGCACATCAGGCGACAACGCTAACTCAGCATCCCACTTCTTAGTGATGTCTAAGCCCATCTTAGAACCTAGCCCAACGACCGGTGATGCAAAGTCCAACGAATCAATTGGCGTGTTCTCTATCATCAAGGTATCACGAGACGGATCCATATGTTTGCACATCGCAGCCGTAACTTGTGACCAGTCACGAGCGTTAACATCCTCATCGCACACCAATACAAACTTGGTGTACATGAATTGACGTAAGAAAGACCATACCCCCATCATCACTCGTTTAGCATGACCAGGATATTGCTTCTTCATGGTCACCACTGCCATTCGATACGAACAACCTTCAGGTGGTAGATAGAAGTCTTCTATCTCTGGGAATTGCTTTTGAAGAATAGGAACAAACACTTCATTCAATGCAACACCCAGTACCGCTGGCTCATCTGGCGGGCGACCTGTGTATGTGCTGTGGTAAATAGGGTTCTCACGCATGGTTACATGAGTAATGGTAAACACGTTGTGCTTTTCTTTCTCGTTGTAGTAACCAGTGTGATCGCCGTAAGGCCCTTCGTCAGCGAATTCATTCGGATCGATGTAACCTTCCATCACGATTTCAGCACTCGCTGGGACTTCTAGGTCGTTACTGATCGATTTAACCACTTCAGTTTTGCTACCACGTAGCAGGCCAGCAAACGCGTATTCCGATAAGGTATCTGGTACTGGCGTTACGGCGCCAAGAATCGTTGCAGGATCAGCGCCAAACGCGACAGATACAGGGAACGGCTTACCTGGATTCTGTTCAGCCCAGTCACGTAGATCCAACGCACCACCACGGTGAGCTAACCAACGCATGATAATTTTGTTCTTACCAATCTTTTGTTGGCGGTAGATACCTAAGTTTTGGCGTTTCTTGTTCGGGCCGCGGGTAACCGTTAAACCCCAAGTAAGTAGTGGCGCGACATCGTCAGCCCAACAGCTCATTACTGGGATTTTATCTAGATCCACCTCGTCGCCTTGCCACACGACTTGTTGGCATGCTGCTTTACGAAGACGCTTAGCTGGCATGTTCAATACTTGTTTGAACACGGGTAACTTATCAATCGCGTCCTTAAAACCTTTCGGCGGCTCAGGCTCTTTTAAGTAAGCCAATAACTTGCCCACTTCGCGCAGTTCTTTAACTTCCTGACGGCCCATGCCTATCGCAACACGGTTGGGAGTACCAAATAAATTGGTCAAAACAGGCATGTCATAACCTACCGGGTTCTCGAACAGAAGAGCCGGGCCACCAGCACGTAGAGTACGGTCGCTAATTTCGGTCATTTCATAGTCTGGGTCGACTGGGTGAGAAATGCGTTTCAACTGACCAATACTTTCAAGATGGTCGATAAAATCACGTAAATCTTTAAAACTCATAGAACTTCTACATGCTGATTATTCTGCGCTCAGTATATCAAAAAGGGGCATCGTGAGATCCCCCTTTTTAGTATGGTTATTGAGAGGTAAAACCCAGTTACGGAAGCACTTGCTGTATCACTGAACTTTTGACTTGTGGGTTATCATTCACTAGGTCTTGTAGCCAGTTGGTGTGCCCTTGTTTTGCCAACTCACGAGCGACCAATGGCGCATCATCGGCGATCGCCATGCGAGAAACTAAAAAGTCTTTCACCTCTTCTGAAAGTGGGTTCACTCTCGTCAGCAAAGTAATCGCTTCTTCTTTTAATCTTGGGTTTTTCGTTGCAGCCATCACCTGCTCTAAGGCAAATGGGGATTTACTCTCAGCGAGACGAACCAGCTCAGCTTGGCTATGATAGTCGGCTTTCATCTTCCAGAGGATTTGATAGACATCCGGGTCTTCGCTTACCTGTGCCAATCGTACCACTACTTCGGTAGAGGGTAACCAGCTGACTATCGGTGACTCCGTTAGCTGTTTTGCTAAGTAATTCACGGCATCTGGCGACAAGCTATCCAATTCTCTTATGAGTAGCGCTTCTCGAGTTTGGACCTGATGCTCAGAGCCAGTTAGCCACTCTTTAAGGTTGAGGTTCTGTTTCTCTGCATCGAGCACAAACACCAATGTATTTTGATCAGCACGGAATTGTTTGATTAAGCGGTTTGCTATCGAAGGATAATTAAAGGCTGGCACCGTAAACTCATAGCCATCACCACGCTCTAATACTTGGTAGGTTGGCGTAATAGCGAGCTGTTGCTCCACAAAGATAGACATCTTCGGTGTGAGTACGATTTTTTGCTGTTCGATCTTCTTCAAGAGTTGGTAACGAGCCACCTCTTGTTGGGGAAATGTCAGACGCTCAAGTGCAAAGCGCAGCGAATTCACTTCGTCACGCACGACAAACTCGAGCAATTCAGCAGTTTTCAGTTTTACTTGATCATTCTCAAGCCAAGACTCTACTGTATGTGGAGACATCTCGGTGGCATTAACGATGCCGACCGGTGAAAGTAACAGTGAAGTAGACAAGAGTAATGATGACAACAGTCCATGTTGCATTTTAACTTCCTTGTAACACTTTTGGTCATTCTGCAAGCTGCCGCTACAAAATGCAAATAAAAAGCGCTACCCGAGGGCAGCGCTTTCTAATAACTATCAGCTAATCAAGATTACTGACGACGCATAGCGTCAAAGAACTCATCGTTCGTTTTCGTCATTGCTAGCTTGTCGATAAGGAATTCCATTGCATCGATTTCGCCCATTGGGTGAACAATCTTACGCAGGATCCACATCTTCTGTAGTTCATCGTTCTTAGTAAGAAGCTCTTCACGACGAGTACCAGAGCGGTTGAAATCAATCGCAGGGAATACACGCTTTTCAGCAATCTTACGGTTCAGGTGCAGTTCCATGTTACCTGTACCTTTGAATTCTTCGTAGATAACTTCATCCATCTTAGAACCAGTATCAACCAGTGCTGTAGCGATGATAGTTAAGCTACCGCCTTCTTCAACGTTACGAGCTGCACCGAAGAAACGCTTAGGACGGTGAAGTGCGTTTGCATCCACACCACCTGTTAGTACTTTACCTGATGAAGGTACTACCGTGTTGTATGCACGCGCTAGACGAGTGATTGAGTCCAGAAGGATAACCACGTCTTTCTTGTGTTCAACAAGACGCTTCGCTTTCTCGATTACCATTTCTGCTACTTGTACGTGGCGAGATGCTGGCTCATCGAATGTAGAAGCAACTACTTCACCTTTAACTAGGCGCTGCATTTCTGTTACTTCTTCCGGACGCTCATCGATAAGTAGAACCATTAGTTCACACTCAGGATGGTTGTGAGCGATGCTTTGCGCAATATTTTGCAAAAGCATTGTCTTACCCGCTTTTGGCGGAGCAACAATCAAGCCACGCTGACCTTTACCAATTGGAGATGCAAGGTCAAGAATACGAGCTGTGATATCTTCTGTCGCACCATTACCACGTTCCATAACCATGCGTTCATTAGCATGCAGAGGGGTAAGGTTTTCAAAAAGGATCTTGTTACGAGCGTTGTCTGGTTTGTCGTGGTTTACCGTGTTTACTTTCAGTAGAGCAAAGTAACGTTCGCCATCTTTAGGTGGGCGAATCTTTCCGGCAATTGAGTCACCAGTACGTAGGTTGAAACGACGAATCTGACTTGGTGAGACGTAGATATCATCAGGACCCGCTAAGTACGAGCTGTCTGCGCTACGAAGAAAACCAAAACCGTCTTGCAGAATTTCAAGAACACCGTCACCGAAGATGTCTTCACCACTTTTTGCATGTGCTTTAAGGATAGCGAAGATAATGTCCTGTTTTCTTAGACGAGCTAGGTTTTCAAGGCCTAGGCTTTCGCCAAGTTTAACAAGTTCAGACACAGGTCTGTTCTTCAGTTCTGTAAGATTCATTGTGGTGGATGCTTGTTTAGTCAAAATAAGATCTGTTTTCTAGTTAAGAGGGATTCGGTCACAGGATCGACCAAGAAGAGAAATTCGTTCAATTAACGTGCGATAAATTAGCACTAAAACTAAGACTAGTCCATAGCTTAGAAAAAACAAAACCGTGCATTTGTTAACTGCACGGTTTCTTTATCAAATGCTCACCTGATTATAGGTTAGCGTCTAGGAACTCTTTAAGTTGAGTTTTAGACAATGCACCAACTTTAGTTGCTGCTACGCCGCCATCTTTGAAAAGAAGAAGCGTTGGAATGCCGCGAATACCAAACTTTGGTGGTGTTCCAGCATTTTGGTCGATATTAAGTTTACCGATAGTGAGCTTGCCTTCGTACTCGTCTGCGATTTCATCAAGAATCGGCGCAATCATCTTACAAGGGCCACACCATTCTGCCCAAAAATCAACAAGAACAGGGCCTGCAGCGTTGATCACATCGTTCTCAAAACCGTCATCAGTTAGCTGCAAAATCTTATCACTCATCTTCCACTCCAATGTATTTTTTAGAACTGGTTGGATGATAACCAGTAAATAGATGCCCTATTGGAATGTATTTACTTTCGTATTGCAAGCTTAAGCTGATATTCTATAGCAATGAAAAAGACGCATATCACAGAGCAAAAGTTCGCCGACTTGGATTTACTTCCGCAAGTCATTGAAGGATTGGAGAAAAAAGGGTTCGATTATTGTACCCCTATCCAAGCCTTGGCGCTCCCGGTACTGCTCACCGGCCAAGACATTGCAGGCCAGGCCCAAACGGGTACTGGTAAAACGCTTGCGTTTCTTACTGCTACTTTTAACCACCTACTAAAAACACCTGAGCATGAAGGGCGCAAGCCTAACCAGCCACGTGCGATTATTATGGCACCTACTCGCGAACTCGCGATTCAGATCTACAACGATGCTGAATCCCTAGTCGCAAGCACTGGTATCAAAGCAGCATTGGCTTACGGTGGCGAAAGCTACGACAAGCAGCTAGGTAAGATCGAAGAAGGCGCAGATATCTTAATTGGTACCACTGGCCGTATTATCGATTTCTACAAGCAGAAGGTATTTAACCTTAACCACATTCAAGCAGTAGTACTGGATGAAGCAGACCGTATGTTCGATCTGGGCTTCATTAAAGACATCCGCTTCTTGTTCCGTCGTATGCCTGAGCCTAAAGATCGTTTGAACATGCTGTTCTCTGCGACTCTGTCTTACCGTGTACAAGAGTTGGCTTTCGAGCACATGCATAACCCAGAGCATGTTGTTGTTGAGCCAGAGCGTAAAACAGGCCACCGTATTAAAGAAGAGTTGTTCTACCCTTCTAACGAACACAAGATGGCACTGCTGCAGACACTAGTAGAAGAAGAGTGGCCAGAGCGCGCTATCATCTTCGCTAACACCAAGCACAAGTGTGAATCAGTTTGGGGCCATTTGGCTGCCGATGGTCACCGTGTTGGTCTGCTGACTGGTGATGTACCACAGAAGAAACGTGAAAAGATTCTTGAGCAATTCACTCAAGGTGATGTTGACCTACTGGTTGCAACCGATGTTGCTGCTCGTGGCCTACACATCCCTCAAGTAACGCACGTATTCAACTTCGATCTACCAGACGATTGTGAAGATTACGTTCACCGTATCGGCCGTACAGGTCGTGCTGGTGCAAGTGGTCACTCGATCAGCTTTGCTTGTGAAGATTACGCAATCAATTTGCCACCAATCGAAGAGTACATTGAGCACGCGATCCCAGTGTCTGACTACGACGCTTCTGCACTGCTAGAAGATCTACCAGCACCATTGCGCTTACGCACACGTAACCCGCAACAACGCCGCTCAAACAACAATGGCTCACGCAACGGTAACCGTAAACCAAACCAGAACCGTCGCCCACGCCAACCGCGTCACAACAAGGAAGCTTAGTCGCTTATGAGTCAAACAGTGTCACCCCCGCTTTACGCTGCAATCGACCTCGGGTCGAACAGTTTTCATATGCTCGTTGTGCGTCATATCGATGGCAGCGTACAAACCATGGCTAAGATTAAGCGCAAAGTGCGTTTAGCTGCAGGCTTAGATGAAAATAATGCGCTTAGTACCGAAGCTATGCAGCGCGGTTGGGACTGTTTGAGTCTCTTTGCTGAGCGACTACAGGACATTCCAAAAGAAAATATCCGCATTGTTGGTACAGCGACCCTACGTACCGCGACTAATGTGGATATCTTTCTTGAGAAAGCGAACCAGATCCTTGGCTATGACATCAATGTTATCTCCGGTGAAGAAGAAGCTGCGACTATCTATAAGGGCGTAGCACACACTTCTGGTGGCAGTGGCCGCCGACTGGTCGTGGATATTGGTGGCGCAAGTACCGAGATGATCATTGGTGAAGGTTTCTCAGCAAAAGCACTCACTAGCCTAAAAATGGGTTGTGTGACATGGCTTGAGCGTCACTTTAAAGATCGCCAATTAACCGCAACCAACTTCGACAACGCGATTGAAGCAGCGAAGTCTACCTTAGCTCCTATCTTAGAGAGCTACACCGATATCGGTTGGGATGTGTGTGTTGGTGCCAGCGGTACCGTTCAAGCACTGCAAGAAATCATGCTAGCGCAAGGCATGGATGAAGTTATCACTCATACCAAACTTAAACGCTTACAGAAACAAGCGATGATTACTGAGCGCTTAGAAGAGCTAGAAATAGAAGGACTAACTCTAGAGCGCGCTTTAGTGTTCCCAAGTGGCCTGTCTATTCTGATTGCTATTTTTGAGTTGCTTGAAATCGATTCGATGACACTTGCTGGCGGCGCACTTCGTGAAGGCCTTGCCTACGAAATGGTTGATGAGCTTCGCCAAGACGATATCCGAGCTCGCACCATCAAGAGCGTTCAATCACGCTACCAGATGGACGTAAGCTACGGTGACCAAGTCGCAGCAGCAGCGCAGGCTCTGTTAGAGCAGGCAGGCGGCGAAACTTGGGTGTCAGAACCTCAAGCCAGCGTCCTACTGCAAACCGCAGCCAAACTTCATGAAATCGGTTTGACCATCGACTTCAAAAAAGGCGGTGAACACAGTGCTTACCTACTGCAGAACCTAGATTTACCCGGTTTCACCCGCGCCCAGAAACACTACCTAGGTGAATTAACGCGACGCTACCGTGAACAACTAACGTCACTGCCGGAACAACACGCAGTATCAGGCACAAGCAGTAAACGTATCCTACGCATTCTTCGCCTAGCGATTCTATTAACGCACCGTCGTAACCCAGAGCTAGAGCCTGAGTTTACGCTAACGGCTGACGATAATAATCTGACTCTAACACTCTCTAAGCAATGGCTAGCCGACAACCCGCTGACCGCTGCAGAGCTAGAGATTGAATCGAATCGACAAACAGACATTGGCTGGCCACTTTCTATTGAATGCCTCGTATAATAATATCTGACACTAAAAGTAAAATAGCCCAAGTTAGTCTACTAACTTGGGCTATTTATTATCTTTGCACTAATGCCTTTCTAATCTGATCCTCACACATTAACACCTGTCGCTTTAAAGTCAGGGTTCACAGCGGTTAACTTCTTAACGATGTAGTTCAGAAGCACGCCGTACATAGGAACAAACAAGCCTAGACTGATGATAAGTTTGAAACCGTAATCAACCAGTGCAATCTCAGTCCAATGTTCAGCCATGAATGGATCTGGGCTTTGGTAGAAAGCGATCGCAAAGAATGCGATGGTATCAATAGCATTACCAAAAAGCGTTGAACAGGTTGGCGCAATCCACCACTGCTTAAGCTGACGCAAGCGGTTGAAAACATGAACATCTAAGATTTGGCCAAGCAAATAAGCCATGAAGCTTGCGGCTGCGATACGGGCTACAAATAAGTTGAATTCACCCAGATGGCTAAAGCCTTGGAATTGCCCTTCAAAGAACACCACCGACAAGAAGTAAGAAACCGCGAGTGCAGGCAACATCACTAAGAAAATGATCTTACGAGCAAGCTGAGCACCAAAAATGCGAACGGTCAGATCTGTTGCTAAGAAGATAAATGGGAAAGTGAAAGCGCCCCAAGTGGTATGCATACCGAAGATGGTAAAGGGTAGCTGAACCAAGTAGTTGCTTGACGCAATAATCACTAAATGGAACAAGACTAATAATGCTAGGGCTTTGCGCTGTTGCGCAGGGGTAAAGTTACTCATGCTGTACCTTTTTAGTTTGGTTTGGGGGTGAGGGAACCCAAATCGAGTCATTTCTCTATCGAAACAAAGAAAGCTCTTACCAATAATGTGAATGAAAAATGTATCTATCATTTGCTCTTTTGAGCGGCGGGCGATTATACATTAATCAATTTTAGCTGCAATGGTGAGAACAGACGCAAACGTTTATTCTCATTTTTATTGCTAGAAGGTGTTTGAAGCTCGGTTTCTAGAAACCAAGTTTGAGGCAATGTTAACCGTTAGAAGCCACGCTTGAACAAAGCGGCTAGATAATCGAACTCTTCACGGCTCGCCTCTGGACTAAGAGATTCAAACCACACAGATTCACTGTAGTGCTCAGATTTTAAGAACAGCTGGCACCCTTCAAAGTCCACCAGCCATGAGTGCATGTCTGCATCCCACTGCTTTTCAACAACTGTAGCCGATAGCAAGTTCACTAGGCGTTCGCCAATTTCAGGGTAAGAGTCGAAGTCAAAGCTCGGTGTTGTCACCAATAAGCGCCCTTCTTCTGCTAAATACTCTCGTAAACCAAATTCCATTTATTACCTCTGTTATTAGCCGTGTGTTGTGATGTGTTCTTGAATCAAATCTAGAAATGGGTCGGCGTATTTGTCGAGCTTACGCTGGCCTACACCATTTACCGCCAACATTTCACCGTAAGACGTCGGCAGAACTTCTGCCATATCAATCAATGTTGCGTCACTGAATACCACGTATGGGGGTAAGCCATCTTCGTCGGCAATCGACTTACGCAGCTTACGCAGTTTGGCAAATAGCTTTTTATCGTAATTCTTGCTGCTTAGCTTATCTGACTTAGCATTACGTACCGCAGTGTCGAGACGAGGTACCGCTAACTCTAGTGACATCTCACCTCGCAGCAGTGGACGCGCCTCTTCAGTTAACTGCAAGGTTGAGTTACGGGTGATGTTCTGGAACAACAAGCCTTTGTGAATGAGCTGACGGAAGATACTGATCCAGTAATCATGGCTGTGGTCGCGGCCAATACCGTACGTTGAGAGCTTATCGTGACCATTATCGCGCACGCGGATGTTCTGCATGCCACGCATCACTTCAACGACGTAGCCCATACCAAACGACTGATTCACACGGTACACACAAGACAGCGCCTTCTGCGCCTCTTGGGTCGCATCAAAGTGTTTTGGCGGATCCAAGCAGATATCGCAGTTGCCACATTGCTTCTCACGATATTCGCCAAAGTAGTTAAGCAGCACCTGACGACGACAAGTTTGCGCTTCAGCAAAGGCACTCATCGCATTCAGCTTGTGCATCTCAACCTGCTTTTGCGGGCCTTCTTCTTTCTCATCTAGCATACGACGCAGCCAGCCCATATCAGCAGGGTCAAACAGCATCATCGCTTCAGCAGGCAAGCCATCACGACCCGCACGACCAGTCTCTTGATAGTAAGACTCGATGTTACGTGGAATATCAAAGTGAACCACAAAGCGTACATTAGGTTTGTTGATACCCATACCAAACGCCACCGTCGCGACAACGATCTGAATATCATCGCGTTGGAAGGCTTCTTGAACGTAAGCGCGCTCATCGGTGTCCATACCCGCGTGATAACCCGCAGCACGAATACCGTTGTTGCACAGCTTCTCGGTGACCATCTCGACTTTTTTACGGCTACCACAGTAGATGATGCCACAATTGCCCTTCTGAGTTTCTAGGTAGCGAACCACCTGAGACACTGGTTTGTGTTTCTCAACAAGGTTATAGCGAATATTAGGACGGTCGAAGCTGCCCAAATAGGTATGCGGATCCACCAGCTGTAAGCGCGAAACAATATCTTTGCGCGTTGCATCGTCAGCCGTTGCCGTCAGCGCCATATAAGGCACATGCGGGAAATACTGTTTAAGCTGACCCAATGACGCGTACTCCGGGCGGAAGTCGTGTCCCCATTGAGAGATACAGTGCGCTTCATCGACCGCAATCATCGAAAGCGGTAAGCCTTGTAGCCGTTCAATGAAATCACGCATCAACACACGCTCTGGTGACACATAAACCATCTTAAGCTGACCTGAGTTCATGCGATTAAACACACTCAGTAGCTGATCACGCGGCATGGAAGAGTTAATACACTCGGCTGCCACACCATTGGCTTTCAACTGATCGACTTGGTCTTTCATCAACGAGATAAGCGGTGAGATAACCAGGGTCAGCCCTTCACGAACTAAAGCAGGGATCTGGTAACACAAAGATTTACCACCACCCGTCGGCATTATCACCAAGCTATCTCGGCCTTGAACAGCCAAATCAATGACCTCTTGCTGACCATCGCGAAAGCTTTGATAGCCAAATACATCTTCGAGGATGTTTTGCGCATCATTCGCGGGAGTTGGTGTTTGCTCAGCAATCAGAGTGGCGGTCATTGTGGTTCCTAATCGAGGTATAAAGTCAGCATGCAGCATCGGCAGGCAAGTCGCACATTGTAGAGTGGAATGCTGGCGAATTAAACCGCAAATTGTTAGGTGAAAAGGGTTAACGCTCCTATACTGACCAACTCTCTTTATAAATCCTATTAATAAGCACTCTGTGCCAGAGAAAGTGACATGACACAAGACGAACAACAACGTACACGCCAAGGAATCTTGCTTGCGATTGGCGCGTACACCATGTGGGGAATCGCTCCCATATACTTCAAATCTCTCAGTGAAGTATCCCCTCTCGAGATCCTGAGCCACCGTGTAGTTTGGTCCTTTTTCCTACTCGCTTTACTGCTGCACGTTGGTCGTGGCTGGCGCAAAGTGCGCGATACTTTGACTTCAAAACCGAAAATGATGTTTTTGGTGGCAACTTCACTTTTAGTGGGGGCCAACTGGCTGATCTTCATCTGGGCAGTCAATGCCAATCATATGCTGGATGCCAGCCTCGGCTACTACATCAACCCTTTGATTAACGTATTGCTTGGAATGTTCTTCCTTGGTGAACGTCTGAGAAAACTTCAATGGTGTGCGGTGGCGCTTGCAGCTATCGGTGTGCTTATCCAGCTAATCGCCTTTGGTTCGATTCCTGTTGTCGCTATTGCACTGGCCTTTTCTTTTGGTTTCTATGGCTTGCTGCGTAAGAAAGTGAACCTAGAAGCGCAGACTGGCTTGTTTATTGAGACCTTAGTGATGCTGCCAGCGGCGGCGATCTACTTATTATTCATTGCAGACACAGCAACATCAGACTTTTTGGCGAATCCAATGCAGCTAAATTTACTGCTGGTCGCTGCGGGGGTAATCACCACTCTGCCACTGCTTTGCTTTACGGGTGCAGCAACCAGACTCAAGCTTTCGACATTGGGCTTCTTCCAGTACATTGGCCCTAGCTTGATGTTCTTGCTTGCCGTGTTGATCTACGGTGAAGCCTTTACCATGGATAAGGCAATTACCTTTGCTTTCATTTGGGGCGCACTGGTGATCTTCAGCTTCGACGGTCTGCGTAATAATAAGAAGAGTAAGCAAGCGAAAAGCTAACACTGATCGTTTTTTACAAGACAATCTAAAGATACAGAGATAAGCTTGGTTGAATTGATGATAATTTGACCAAGCTTTTTTATGCCATGGATAAAGTCCACTACTACTCGACATCTAGCCAAGATATCAGCCTGATCCAAGCTCAATACCAAGAGTTTGCCTTTCAGCGCCACTATCATTTGGACTTTCACATCGGCCTAATCACCCAAGGGCAGCAAAAGTTTGTCTATAAAGGGACGAGTTACCACGCAGGCGCCGGGCAAGTGGTGATGATGCCACCCGATGAGCTGCATGATGGTCATTCAAAGCTCGAATCGGGTTACCAAGTAAGTGTATTTTCTGTCTCACCTCAATGGTTTGGCGATCTTGCCGATCACAGCGAAAATGGTCACGTTTTGAGCTTTTCTGAGTTGATCCTCTCCGATCAAGCTACTTTTTTACAATTGCGTAACCTTCATGGGCTGCTTATCAATCCAAACATCAGCCAACTCGCCCAAGATTGCCTGCCATTCGAAGGTTTTTCGACGATTGTTGATCGTTACGCGCAGTTTGGATCGAAAACTCAGGTGAAGCTTGGCACTCAATCGGTGAATACACTCAAAGACTATTTAATGGCAAACCTCGACCAACCGGTGCGCTTGGAGCAACTTTCTGAGCTGTGTGACCTGACAACAACTCAATTTCAGCGTCATTTTAAGAACAAAATGGGCATCACCCCTTATGCATGGTTAAGCCGCTTACGCATGGAGCAAGGCATGCGATTAATTAAATCAGGTATCGGCGGTACCGAGGTCGCTCATCAAGTGGGTTTCTACGATCAAGCCCATTTCTCAAAGGCATTTAAGACTGCATTTGGTGTTTCTCCATCGAAAATTAACTAAGTGTTGATAATTTACAATTGAGAGAATCGAAATCACGGTAAGCTGCGCTCAACAACTCTCAACTGAACAACCCAGTTATTGGAACAGATATGAATGAAGTCACCATATTAGTCACCCTCGCCTCTATCCACTTTATCGCTTTGATGAGCCCAGGTCCTGACTTTGCACTTGTGGTACAAAACGCAACACGCCACGGGCGACAAACTGGCTTATACATTGCTCTCGGCCTGTCTTGCGGGATCTTACTGCATTCATTGCTGAGCCTGACGGGCATCAGTTACCTAGTCCACCAGCATCCAACTCTTTTTGCGCTCATGCAATTGGCTGGCGGCAGCTACTTACTGTATCTAGGTTTTGGTGCGTTAAAAGCAACATGGCAGCTCATTAGCCACCACGAAGAAGAGACAGACACGGTCAATTCGAAAGACCTGATTCTAACCAATAAGCGTCAGGCATTTTCGAAAGGCTTTGCGACCAATATTCTTAATCCAAAGGCATTAGTGTTTTTCATCAGTTTGATGTCGAGCTTGGTACCGGCTGACATGTCACTTTCAGGGAAAGGGTTTGCTCTGATTATCTTATTCGGCCTATCACTGTTCTGGTTCTCTCTATTAGCGTGGATGCTTTCTACGAAGGCACTACAAAAGAAACTGAGTGAAGCGACAGTCTACATTGATGGCTTATGTGGTGTTGTGTTCAGCCTAATTGGCGTCAGTATTCTTTGGCAGTCGCTGTCTGGTTTAATCGCTTAAATTCGAATCAAGATTACAATTCGTTAACAACGTACTGGCTATCTTATCTTTCCACTGCCAATCTAGCTCTGCATATTAAAAGGAGAAGATCATGCAGTGGAAAACAAAACTAACAACCCTCGCCACTTCTACCCTACTTTTTGCCTCACACGTCAGTTGGGCAAATCAAGCTGCCGATTCCGTCGCTCCCGAACAAAGTAGTGGTTTAGAAACCAAGCAACTCGTAAAAGCTAACGATTGGATGGTTACCGCAGCCAACCCTCTAGCAACCCAAGCTGGTGCCGATGTACTGGCTCGTGGTGGTAATGCTATTGATGCGATGGTTGCTGTGCAGCTGATGCTTGGCTTAGTAGAGCCGCAATCATCAGGTATTGGCGGTGGCGCCTTCCTTGTTTATTTTGATGGCAAAGACAAGCAACTCAAAACCTACGATGGTCGTGAAACCGCACCACTTGATGCGACACCACGTCTATTCCAAGACGAAAACGGCCAACCGCTTAAGTTTTATGATGCCGTGGTTGGTGGTCGCTCTGTGGCGACACCGGGCACAGTGCAATTGTTGTGGGACACTCACCAGAAATACGGCAAGTTAGAATGGGCATCGCTGATCAAACCTATTGCTCAACTGGCTGAGAAAGGTTTTACCATCAGCCCACGTTTGGCCACCTTAATTGAAAATGACCAAGAACGACTGAGCCGTTTTGCCACAACCAAAGCTTACTTCTTTAATGCCGATGGCAGCCCAAAAGCCGCAGGCACACTACTTAAGAACCCAGAATACGCTGCAACATTGAATGCAATTTCAAAGGATGGTGCTAAGGCATTTTACCAAGGTGAGATTTCTGCCGACATCATCAATACGGTACAAACTGCCAAAGGCAATCCGGGTGTATTGGCACAAAAAGACTTCGACACCTACTCAATCAAACAACGTGAACCGGTTTGTTCAGCTTATGAAAGCTACGATATCTGTGGCATGGGACCACCAAGTTCAGGCGCATTAACGGTTGGACAAATCTTAGCGATGACCGAGCAGTTTGACCTCAAATCCTGGGGGCCAAACGATGCGAGATCTTGGCAAGTGTTAGCGGACGCTTCTCGCCTAGCCTTTGCAGACCGAGGTATGTACATGGCAGACCAAGATTACGTACCAATGCCAACTCAAGGGTTAGTGAATACTGACTATTTGCAGGAACGTGCCCAGTTAATTACCGCAGGTAAAGCACTAGAGAGTGCTCCTTCAGGCACCCCGCCGTGGGATCACGCAATGCTGCGCAGCCAAGATGTATCTATTGAACTGCCGTCCACCAGCCACTTCAATATTGTCGATAGCGAAGGCAATGTCGTGTCGATGACCACCACCATTGAGAATGCATTTGGCTCACGCTTGATGGTAAGAGGCTTCCTACTGAACAACGAACTGACCGACTTCTCGTTCAAGACCCACAACGATGGCAAACCTATCGCAAACCGACTTGAACCAGGTAAGCGTCCACGCTCTTCAATGGCACCGACTATCATCATGCAAGACGATAAACCTTACATGGCGATTGGTTCTCCGGGTGGTAGCCGCATCATAGGTTATGTAGCACAAGCGATCATTGCTCATACCCAATGGGACATGGATATCCAGCAAGCGATCAACCAACCGCACTTCCTAAACCGCTTCGGCACGCTAGATCTGGAAAAAGGAACATCGGCGGAAAACTTTAAACCTGAGCTCGAAAAGATGGGATTTGAAGTTAACATTCGCGATCTTAACTCCGGTTTACACGCCATTCGCATCACAAAAGATGCTCTAGAAGGTGCAGCAGACCCTCGTCGTGAAGGTGCAGCCATCGGCCAATAAGGGTAAATACTCCCTTTTTACTCCCTGCTTTGTGCGAGATCTCTCACAAGGCAGTGAGTAAATATCGATATTTAACTGCGAATTTAAGCACTAAGATATCGTAACC
>NZ_MCYD01000313.1:0-511 GCF_002876325.1 Vibrio sp. 10N.261.52.A1 | reverse complement strand
ACCGAGCTTGATGAAGCAATCCAATCAGTATTAGAAAAGCACCAATAACCGTTTAAAGAACAAAGGCTCCCTTCTTCGGAGCCATTCCTTCTAACGTCAATTAAGCTGTCCCTTGAAGACGAATAAAAAGTAGGACGACCACAAGCAACACAACTAAACCGTCACAAAAAGTTAGCTAGGGATACTTTTTAGACCTTTAGGGGCGCTTCATCCTCAATATCCAAAAAAATGGGCAAAGTGCGAGGTGCATAGAGTTAACTAAGCAACCGACAGTCATTGTCTTACAAGAATAAAGAAAGAGTACTAATTTATCTTTAATTTAGTCTGATTGTATTTCTAGGGGCACTCCCCACTCCCTCTTCCCTCTCTCTCCTAATTATCTCTAGGTAGCGTCCCGCAGTTGACGCTCATAACTAATTGAATTTAGATTCAACGGCAATCCGATACAGAAAAAGAAAATAAACCTAAATACATGTTTTTATTCAATTTAATTCTTAAAAACCACTACATC
>NZ_MCYD01000312.1:0-343 GCF_002876325.1 Vibrio sp. 10N.261.52.A1 | reverse complement strand
AGCTCTTTTTTACTATCAGCGTTAAGCATTTTGAAAGCTTAACTCTTCTTCGAAAAGCTAGCTAATTAGTGAAGCTTTAGATTTGGACGTAGAACACGGTTGATACGGCCAACCAACATCATTAGTGACGTCTTGATGATTCCGTGAAGCGCCATCTGGTGCATGCGGTACAAAGAGATGTAAACCACGCGAGCAATACGACCTTCAACCATCATCGAACCTTTAGTCAGGTTACCCATCAAGCTACCTACCGTAGAGAAACGGCTTAGTGATACTAGTGAGCCTTTATCTTTGTAGATGTAATCTTTCAGGTCACGACCGTTCAGCTTAGCAATGATGTTAC
>NZ_MCYD01000311.1:0-761 GCF_002876325.1 Vibrio sp. 10N.261.52.A1 | reverse complement strand
ACCATATCAAGGCCAAGAATCGCTTTGTCACGGTGTAAACGAACGTGAATACGAACGTCTGGGTTTTCTTTGCTAATAGAAGGACGAGGTAGTGACTTCTTCTCGAAGCAATCGACGATAGCGTCTTTCACTTTCATCGCGCCATATTGGCTATTGCGGATTTCGCGGTTAGTACCATTAAAGTCAACCACAAAACGCTTAGAGCTATGGAATTGATTCACCCAGTTAACCGCAGTGGTCGATAGGTACAAATCCATGTCGTCCTGACAAGTGAATTCAGAAAGGACACGTACAAATCGAGAAGCCAAACGACTCCACAAACAACAACGATAAATTTGCTCATTGGTCGCTTTGAATTTAACACCTGCCTGAACAGGTTTTGCGTTTGTAATCCCTAGTTGGGTTAGTTCTTCAACTAATAAATTCTCAAGGCCGTTTGAGGTAACCGCTAGATATTGATTCATAGTGTTCTTTTATTGATAAAAATGAGCTCGATTATACCTGATTTTGTTACCAGAGCATCACTCTAAACTCGTCTTTTCATTGAATCTTTCGACTAACTGGCTAGCAAACACTCAGTAGTGAAGCGATCGCTTACCTACATCCCCTTAAAACATAAGACCTAACGAACTCACTCGTTTAACACCCAATTTCCGAGCAATTCGCCTTTGTGAATTTATATTCACACCGAATTTGGTATATACCAAACTAAAAATAAGGGTGAAACTTAGCTACAAAAGAGCAAAAACAGGGAATAAATA
>NZ_MCYD01000310.1:0-1178 GCF_002876325.1 Vibrio sp. 10N.261.52.A1 | reverse complement strand
TATGTGAGGTCTTTAAACATTTTTGTGTTAAGCACAACAAGTAAACGGGCTAGATATCCAGGTTATGTTTACCGTGTGAGACTTTTGCTTTTAGGTAATTTTCGTTGCCAGATTTGATATGGGCAGACGTATTAACTACTTCTTCTATCTCAATACCGTAAGACTTCAGTTCGTTAATCTTCTTAGGGTTGTTCGTGACCAAACGAATCTTCGGGATACCTAGAGCACGCAGCATCTCAGCCGCTTCAGTGAAATCTCGCAAATCATCACCGAAACCTAGGTGGTTATTCGCTTCGTACGTGTTCATACCTTCACTTTGAAGACGGTATGCATCGATCTTATTGTATAAGCCAATACCACGACCTTCTTGGCGTAGATAAAGAATTACACCGCCAGTTTCGCCCATGATTCTGATGGTTTCATCTAACTGCTCACCGCAATCACAGCGAGAAGAGTGGAAAACATCACCAGTAAGGCACTCAGAGTGCATACGAACAAGAGGAACATCTTGTGTTTTATCTGCTGATTTAAATATTACAGCAACATGCTCTTTATCTGTTTTCAATCCATGAAAAGAGAGTAATTCAGCATCAATACTGCTTGTTACCCCTACTTTGAAATCTATTCTGGCACGCACTTCCGCCATAGTTATACTCACTTGAAAATTCGATGTATTTAACAACGCTACATTATATGTCTGGGCAATATTTTGTAGCTAACTATCTAATGATAGACACTATGAGGCTGTTAACAATTTTTTTCAAGGTCGATGGTGACAAAATTGTTATATTATAACAACCATTCTTCTAGGTAAGAAAAAACCCCACATTGGAATGACCAACATGAGGTTATAAATGAATCAGTTGCGGCGAATCGTGCTCGTTTACCGAACGATTAACTTACTTGAGTCTGTTTCCAAATCACAAGTTGAACCCAAGCATTTTCCAGCTCAGCTAACTCTTCTTGCGTCAGAGTCGAGATGCTCGATTTCGCACTGTATCTTTCTGCCCATTTATCTGACTGGACATGAGTATGGAACTCTTTTTTTAAATTTGAGATAACGTTATCCACAGACACATCCTTATATAACAGTGCTTAGCCTTTATAATCCTTTAATGTTACAAAATACAGTTCAATTGGTAAACAGTAATACACAATTTTTATGAGCGCTTTCTAAC
>NZ_MCYD01000309.1:0-798 GCF_002876325.1 Vibrio sp. 10N.261.52.A1 | reverse complement strand
GTATTTTACCATATCTATACATTCACACAGTGAATTCTTGGTGTGATTGATGATTGTTCTGCATTCAAAAAGTGACTTCCCAGTATTTTTTACTGATTTCAAATTTGGCAGATTCGTATATTTTTCATTTTTTCAGTCTTATAAGGAATAAGTATGCAACTTCCAAAACGAACGCTTGCGGTAGCCATTGTGGCAAGTTTACTTTCTGCGTGTGGTGATTCAGAAGAGTCTAATCCATTACCACAAAAAACATTGACTGCCATCGACGGATATCTGATTGGTGCGGAGGTATATGTCGATCGAAACCAGAATGGCAAAGCAGATGTAACTGAAAAGTTGAGTCAGCTCACCGATGAAAACGGCCGCATAGCTATTCCGAGCACTGATACAGAATTCGATGTAATTGTGAAAGCCATTGTCGGTAAAACTCGAGACAGCGACACTGGTGGCACGATAAAGCAGAATTTTGAACTGCTTGCAAAAAGCACCAGCTCGGTAGCATCTCCTTTTACAACCATAGCTTTTGCTCAGAACAAAACCATAGAAGAGTTGGCCAACATACTTGGCTTTGAGCACAAAACGTTAAGTCAGGACTATGTGACATTGAAAAACTCATCCGAAGATGCCAAATCAGCGCACCTTTTTGCGAGAAGTATTGTTTCCTCACTGGATATGGATAAAAACAGTCAGGATTTCACTAAGCGAGTGGAATCTATTAAGGATGAGATAAATCAACTTATAAATCTGGACAAAGATCTGGATGACATGGTTATCTATTTATCTGACACAGGCGTAGTT
>NZ_MCYD01000308.1:0-584 GCF_002876325.1 Vibrio sp. 10N.261.52.A1 | reverse complement strand
TAACTCCGCAATATGCCGGAAATACTGATAGCCCGTAGTTGGCGTAAAGGTTGTAGGGAGCCAAACTATGAACTTAAAAGAGATGGAGAAGAACTCAGCACAAGCTGTGATTCTACTCAAAGCCATGGCCAACGAACGTCGCTTACAGATTTTGTGCCTTTTACATGGTACTGAGCTGTCGGTTGGGGAGTTGTGTGGCAAGTTGGAACTGAGTCAATCGGCTTTATCTCAACATCTTGCTTGGTTGAGAAGAGATGGTTTGGTCGATACTCGTAAAGAAGCTCAAACCGTGTATTACACATTGAGCAGTGAAGAAGTAAAAGCAATGATTAACCTACTGCATGGTCTATATTGCAAGTAGTTTATTGTTGGTAAGAAAAGTGGTTTCTTATCAGGAATAAGGTCGACACAAGGAAGTGTCAGTATTTCTCGTCGAACGTTTACCGCTGTCTATTCACTATCTATTTATCTACAACCTATCTATTTAACTCCTATCTGTTTTATTTCCTATTCGTAACTTGGTCTGTTAGTCACCTTTAACTACTGCCTGTCAGTCGTTTAATTGGGCTGCTCAAAATTTAGAT
>NZ_MCYD01000307.1:0-339 GCF_002876325.1 Vibrio sp. 10N.261.52.A1 | reverse complement strand
AGGAGATATAGTCACCGCAGGGAGCCCATGCGACACAGACTTTTTAACTAACTCGACATGAAGGTCACCACAAGCATGTAGTGCAACCGCATGTTGATTTGGATTAAACACCTTGTCAGCACTCTCAGAAAACGCGTCACCTTGCACAAAGGTCATTTCTAGACGTTGTGCATCCGCTATTTTTTGGCCACTTTCACAGAGCGATTGCTGCCATTCGAAACTGGTCACCTTTTGGCTCGATTGCTGAGACAAAATTCGTCCTAAGAAGCCTTTACCAGAACACCACTCCAACCATTCTTCACCGTGGTGATGCTCAAGCGCCGCTTCGCCCATCGATAC
>NZ_MCYD01000306.1:0-1133 GCF_002876325.1 Vibrio sp. 10N.261.52.A1 | reverse complement strand
AGTTCTTTCAGCAAGATAAGAGCCACGTAAGCTAACACAGCTCTTACCTGCTATGAACAGATTGAGATCAATTAATCTTCCTGATCGAGCAATCTTTCAAATTCATCGATCTGAACTTTGACCATGTCGATGCTTTGTTGCCAGAAATCGGCTTGAGTCAGGTCCATTGCTAAGTGTTTTTGAACCACTTCTTCCGCCATCATGCTGCCCGTGTCACGAAGCAATGAGACATAATCATCGTAGAACTGCTCTCCTTTCGCATCACGCTGAGCGTAAACACCTTTACTGAACAGATAACCGAATAGGTATGGATAGTTGTAGAAACTCACTTGAGAGATGCTGAAGTGTAACTTGCTCGCCCAAAAGTAAGGGTCTGCTTCGGTCATTGCATCGCCGTACCACTCTTTCCAAGTGCTCTCCATCAGGTCACACAGTTGTTGAGCCGTCAGTTCACCTTTTTCACGCTGCTCATAGAACGCTTTTTCGAACTCAAAACGCACTGGAGTATTAATCATCAGAACTAAGGCAGTTGATAATTCCTCCCACAGCATCTCAAGTTTCTCATTACGAGTTTTTGCTTGTTTAAGTAAGTAATCTCGCACGATGTTTTCAGCAAAGATTGAGGCGGTTTCAGCAAGCGTCATTGGGTAACGTGTCTTACACAACGGCATATCTTTCATTACCCAGTTGTGGAACGCATGACCTAGCTCGTGTGCCAATGTCATTAAGTCAGAGCGGCTGCCACTCCAAGTCATGAACACAAGCGGTGTGCGTGTCGCGGCAAACTTAGTGCAGTAAGCACCTAAACGTTTGTTGGCTGCTGGTGCGGCATCAATCCAGCCATTCTCAACCATCAAAGCGACAAAATCAGCCATCTCTGGATTTACTTCTGCGAAAGCGGTTTTGATCACTTCGATCGCTTCATCAAAAGGATAAACCTTAGATTCAGCGTCACCCAATGGCGGCATTGCAGCTAATTGGTTCCAAGGCTTCAACTCATCTAAGCCGTGAACTTTTGCCATTAGCAGCCCCGCTTTCTGACCCACCTCGCGATTCGCTTTAGCGACAGACATCATAGTGTCTAGCGTTTCAGGCACAATTCGGCTGCCGTGCAAGCTTGGATCTAGGAAATG
>NZ_MCYD01000305.1:0-508 GCF_002876325.1 Vibrio sp. 10N.261.52.A1 | reverse complement strand
CCTCAATACCCATTACTGTTCGTGGTAGCAGCCTTTATCGGTGAGGCAGGGCCACTCACAATAACCTTGGTTATCGGCTTTATGTCCTGGGCTTGGGGCGCCCGTGTTGTTCGTTCCCAAACCCTAGCACTGCGTGAAAAAGAGTTTGTTAAAGCAGCAGAAGTACTTGGTGAATCTCCAATTCGCATCATCTTCGTTGAGATTCTGCCAAACCTTATCTCTATCGTAGGTGCAAGCTTCATCGGCTCAGTAATGTACGCAATCATGATGGAAGCAACGATATCGTTCCTAGGTCTTGGTGACCCGAACACAATCAGCTGGGGCATCATGCTTTACAACGTTCAAACCTCTTCATCAATGCTGATTGGCGCTTGGTGGGAACTGTTGGCTCCTTGTATCGCACTGACAATGCTAGTAACAGGCCTTGCTCTGCTTAACTTCGCTGTCGATGAGATTGCTAACCCGCAACTGCGTTCTCACAAAGGTATGAAGCGTTGGAAGAAGCTTG
>NZ_MCYD01000304.1:0-378 GCF_002876325.1 Vibrio sp. 10N.261.52.A1 | reverse complement strand
AGCTAAAGCAATCCTCTGATTTTTTTTCTCCTGATGACCGACTGCCACCTTTAAGCTTATGTTTCCTAGTAAGAGTCACGGAGCTCCTATAAAACAGCCATAATCATAGGATTATGGCTGTTATCTATTGGAAATTAGTTTTGATTACTAGCAACCAAAGGCGGTGATAAAACATCAACGCTAGTTAGAACCGAAGAAGTAGTCAGAGATAAATCAGAACCATCGAATGAACTCATAGATTGAACAAGTAGGCCCGTTTCGACCTCACTATATTCTGGTAGTTCGAGTAGTATAAATGTCGTCCCATCGGTTAAGACTACTTCTTCTATACAGTATTGGCTGTCCGTGTACGCATTCTCGATCGTAATCGAATCTCCC
>NZ_MCYD01000303.1:0-20073 GCF_002876325.1 Vibrio sp. 10N.261.52.A1 | reverse complement strand
GTCATGAATAAACAACAAATCCAGGCAGGTTTAAGAGCAATCTTCCCTCTATGCGTTGGTGCATTTCCGTTTTCGTTCATTGTGGGAGCGGTCAGTATTACCGCAGGAATGAGCGTGACTCAGAGTACCTTATGGTCTTTCACTGTGTTTGCCGGATCATCACAAATGGTGGCGTTAGGGCTAGTTCAGTCATCAGCAAGTATTGTGGTCATCATGTTTACGACCTTCATCATAAACCTGCGCCATATGCTATACAGCGCTTCAATGTCAGAGCACATGAAATCCTATCCCTTTCACGTTCGTATGTTGATGTCCTACGGCCTTACCGATGAGGTCTATGCAGCAACGATCAATGGGATGAAGCAAGAAGGTGAAAGTCGACACTGGTTCTATTTAGCGGCAATGGGTGGTTTTTGGGTTAACTGGGTAGTGGCAGATTTCCTTGGCGCACTGATCGGTTCTTCGTTCCCTGAAATTGCTAACTACGGATTGGATTTCGCGATGGTCGCAGCCTTTATCGCTATCGTGATTCCTCAAGTGAAAAGCCGTGAATGTATTGTTGCAGCCATTGTCGCGACCTTTACTGGGGTGCTTCTTGCAGAACTTCCCTACTCTCTTGGCCTTGTCATTGCTGCCGTTGTTGGGGTGTACGCAGGCTACCGAATGGACCTATCAACTGAACAAGCGGAACAAGAAGCGATGCAAACTGACCTATTACCTCAAGAACGTGGAGTGGCATAACAATGAATACTACGACTTTTATTCTTATTACTCTTGCGATGGCAGCGGCGACCTTTGTTATTCGATTCTCAGTGATTGGTTTAGCTGGTAAGTTTGAGATGTCGGAGCGATTCAAAAAGACGCTGCGCTTTGTCCCAGTTACGGTTTTACCTGCGATTATTGCTGTCGAGATATTAGGTGCAGGGCCAGATATGGAATTTGATCTACACAACCCAAAAGTATTGGCCGCAATTGTTTGTACGCTTGTGAGTCTGCGCTTTGACTTGATTTGGGTGGTAATCAGTGGCGTTGCATCGCTGATATTTTTCCAGCACGTCATGCCTACCTTTTTCATGTAAGCATTCCAACCTAGCTATAAGCAAAAAGGCAGAGCGTGAACTCTGCCTTTTTGCTTTTGGTATTTCGGATTTTTAGTATTTTCGAACGAGGCAGCTTGTGAATGCGCTAAGTGTGTTAAACCGCAAGGCTATTTCTCTGCGTCGAATTGATACTTATGAAGCATAGCTTGTTGATGACCTGCGATTTCACCTACTTGCTCAGAGCTTTCAATCATAGATTCAAGTTGCAGTTTGGTGTTTTCGCCCTGCTCGGATACGCGCGTGATTGAGTGTGTCACATCAACAGTTGCACGAGCCTGTTGCTCAGTTGCGACCATAATTTGCTCGACACGCCCTTTGATCTGGTTAACTGCAACTTCAATCTTCTCAAAAGCTTGTTTTACATCGCCGCTCGCTTGTAGTGCATTTGCCATTTCAGTTCGTGATTCAGTCACGGAGGTACGAGAACGATCCGCCGCCGCCACCAGCTCATTCATCATATTTCGAATATTGGTAGTTTGTTGGGATGTACCACTCGCTAATTTCCTTACTTCATCTGCAACTACCGCAAAACCACGACCTTGTTCTCCTGCTCGCGCTGCTTCTATCGCTGCATTCAATGCCAACAGGTTGGTTTGCTCAGAAACGCCTTTGATTACTTCAAGAATGGCACCAATGTTCATCGACTCTTTATGTAGGTCAGTCACTTTTTGGCTGCTGACCTGCATGCTTTCATCGGCGCTGCCAATTTCGTGCAGTGTCTTGTCTACTTCTTTCAGCCCCATTGCCACATTCTCGGTTGCTTGGTTCGCCACTTGAGAAGCGTGGTTAGCACTTGAAGCAATTTCTGATGTGCTTGAAGCTAGTTGGTCAACCGCGGATGAGATGTTCATCATTTCACTGTTTAGTTGTGTTGCGTTAGTCGAGCTGTTATTAGTCACTTGATTGAGTGATTTGGACATCTCGCCAATACGCACACTAGAGCGGTTCACTTGACCAACAATATCGCGTAGAGATTCAATGGTGATCTCCATGTTGGTCAGCAGTTCGCCAATCTCGTTCTTGCTCTCAATGTTTACTTCAACATTCAGGTTGCCTTGAGAAAGCTCATTGGTGATTTGTTTAACCTGTGCGATGCCTTTGGTAATAGAGCGAGTCACTAGCACGGCGCTCGTCATACCAATAACTAAGGCAACACCCGTCAGCAATATGATGATTTGAATTGATCGCTTCTCACTGGCTTGTAGCACTGGCGTGAGCGCTTGCTTCTGCTGCTCGAGAATACTTTGAGCATCCGCGACCGCAATCGCTAAGCTATCACCAATAGAGGCGAGGGTTGCGGTTCTTTGCGTGTTCTCAATCATCTGTTGATGAACTTGTTCAAAGCCTTTTGCATACGCTTCACGTTGGTTCGAGAAGTCTTCAATCAGCTCACTTTGATAAGGTGATGATTTGAGAGATTCAATATCGCCTTCAATACCTGGTAGCGCGTATTCAAAGATGTCTTTACCCGTTTCATAGGTTTTGAGATCGTCGTTGTTTGAGTAACTGAGTACGGTGATCTTGGCTGCGAGGAAATTCTCCATCAACATGCCCGCGTATAAGCTCGCGTTTGGATCGTTGTTATTGTATGACTCATACAACAAGCTCTGCGCGGCTTTTAGCGCGTTAGTCTCTCTTTTGACCATCTCAACATTTACGAGCTGGTCGATCATTAGCTGGCTCTGCTTCATTGAGCCATAAGCCGTATCAAAGGCTGCAACGCTGTCTTGGACCAGTTGTAAGCTTGATAGGCTGTCAGTGTTAGTGGTGGTTTCGATTAAGTTATTGAGCAGATCATCGATCGCCAATTTGCTTGATTGATAATTCGCTTCATATTGCTCATCCAATGACTCTAAGTAACGTTCAGAGGCTAAACGCATCTGAAGAAAGTGCACTTGAATGTTGCCTGACTGAGTCGCCTTGTGGCTGAGTTCGCTGTATTGGCTAAAGCCGTTTGACAAGGTTTGAATGCCTTTGTAACTCACAAGGCCTGAAATGACGAAAAAGAGCAAGCAGATGGCAAACCCCAGCTTGATCTTAAGCGCTATAGAAAGGTGGCGCATAACTATCCCTATATTTACCTGATTCCTTCATTTTGGAGTATTCCATAAAACTGTGTATCGGGCATGCTCAAAGTGAATAGTTTGTGTAATAAGTAACGCTTTAGTTAAAAAGTTCAGATTTTTCGATATGCTTTCAACGAGTTGCGTATTTGAATTACCCCGTATAATTTATGGATTTAAGTACTAACTCCCATGCATAGGATGTGATTTGTCGGTAAAATGACAGAAAATCAATTTTAGAAATCGACTTCAAAGGTATGCGATGAACCCTTATAAACTATATCTAGTGACTGACGACCAACAAGATTTAGAAATGCTTAAGTTCGTAGTTGAGCAAGCGGTTGCTGGTGGCGTCACTATGGTTCAAGTTAGAGAAAAACATGGGGACGTAAGAGCATTCATTGAGCGTGCAGAAGCCGTTAAATCGGTTTTAGCTGGAACGGATGTGCCGTTGGTCATTAATGATCGAGTCGATGTGGCATTGGCCGTTGATGCCGATGGTTTGCACTTGGGGCAATCGGATATGCCTGCCGTGTTAGCACGCAAGTTGATTGGTTCAGACAAGATTCTTGGGTTATCGATTGAGACGGAGCAACAGCTACAAGAAGCCGATAGCTTGCCGATTGATTACATTGGTCTTAGTGCACTGTTTGCAACACCGACCAAGACAAACCTTAAGAAACACTGGGGTTACGAAGGTATTCAAATGGCGTTAGAAACGACCAAGCTTCCGATTGTTGGGATTGGCGGTATCAACGAGTCGAACATCCCTCAGCTGACTGAAACGGGTATTCACGGCTTAGCGCTAGTATCTGCAATCTGTCACGCTGAAGATCCTAAAAAGGCGACGCAAGACTTGCTAAATCTGATGGGAGAGTGAGTTTGTAGCGACTAGAAAACAAATGAAGCGAGTCATTTGTTTTCTAGTTAGCGCGTATGAAAGCGCGCAAAGGAGCTTCAGCTTAAGATAGGGCCTATCTTACTGAATACACAGAGCAACGGTGCCGATGATCATCAGAGCGATGGCAGCGTACCAACCGTATTGCGAAGTTTTATCGGCAACGAAAATCTTGATGTAATTGATTTCTTCATGTGCCATCGCAATAAAGTCGGTGTAGTTAATGGATAACTCACGACTTGTCTCTTTTAAGTCATTTTGTAATTTGTTGAAAGCCTCATCGATGAAGCCTTTTGTTTCCGAAGCTGACGGCGTTGCAGCCATCGTTAGGCTGTTCCAAACCGCCATACGCGATTCATATTCACTTTCACTGACACAATTAAGTACGCGTAAATCATACTCTCGTTTGTTACGCTCTTTACCCATTTTCTCAGGGCAAATGTTTCTTAAAACGTTCACGACAAATTTTCCAAAAGGTTCATTTAGATATAAAAAAGTACTCGAAGAGCACTCATAAACTGGGGCGAATTAAATTCAAAAAGTGATCTATTTGAAGCTGTCATAGGCGACGTTAGCAATGCCCATGCTGGAGATTTGAGGTTAGGTCAGTAGTGTTAAAGAGCGACTTGGATTGATTCGTTAACCATGTATAGGCACGACAACCCCTTTCGGATCGCAGTGTAGTTAGGTCACTTTGGGATATCAACTAGGGTGTTTTGTCCAGACGACAAAGATATTTATCGGTGGAACGTGTCGAAATGCGGTATTGCGGCGAAACGCACTACCGATATTTGAATTGCAATGTAGTGTTTAGTCAGTTTGCTTGCCATTGATTGTATTGCAAAGAGTATCCTTCTAGCTTCTCAATTAGACTCGTGAGCACCGGGCCATTGATGTGACGGCGTGACACCAGACACCCTACCGGAGTTATCCAGCCACCATGCTCGTGTACAACTGGCAGGGCAACGAGTTCTCCTTTATTTATGCCTTCCATGACCATCATTTCAGGCACATTTGCCCAACCTAAGTTTTGTTCTACTAGGTCGATGATGGTTTTGTGCGTGTTGGCATACCAAAGCATGGAGCTGATGCCATAGGTGAACCACAGCTCACGTTGCTTTGAGCTGCGGTGTACGCATTGTCGATAGCGTTTTAAGTCTGAATCTTGAACTACTGGTAGCTTGCTGAGCTCATGATCGGCAGAGCTGACGGTTAGGAAGCGTGCTTGGCCCAACAAAAAGAAATCCATATCAACTTTGAGCTCTCCATCTGCATAGATAATGCCGATGTGTGCTTTTCCTTGCCTTACTAAATCCTCTACATCGAAGGTGGATGTCGTAATGATCTCGAAGTGTGTGATTGGAAACTGATCGGCTAGGGAACTGATTATCTTGATGAAATTTTTGTCTATGATGCTTTCATCGATAGCAATAATAAGCTCATGCTCGTCTTCTTGTGCCAGTGATTCTACTTTTTGGTCGAAGTACTTTTGTTGATCAAGAATCGATTTGGCGACAGGCAATAAAGCTTTACCTGTAGAGGTTAAAACGGGAATGTTCTTCTCTCGATTAAACAGCTCTTGATCGATGGCAATTTCTAAGTTGGCGATCGACTGACTAACACCGGACTGAGCTCGTTTTAACTTACGCGCTGCCGCAGAAAAAGAGCCACTTTCACACACAGTGACGAAGACTTTTAATTGCTCAAAACTGTACATGTTATCTCTCGCGACTTTGGGATTAGACTGAATTGCTCAGGCTATCACTATTCGTGATGGCTGTTAACTTTCTCTTATTATTTCGGGTGACATAATCCTAGCTAATCCAACACATACTTGATTATTTAGAGGAATGTATGAGTACGTTAGAGAGAGTGTTTCACTCAGTGTTATTCGAAGTTTTGGCCGTAACGCTTTCAATAATCGGCTTAGCAATATTTACCGATCACGATGTGAGTGCCTTATCAGGAACCATGATAGTTGTTGCTACCATCGCGATGGTTTGGAACTACTGCTTTAATCGCATTTTTGATCGCTACTTCACTGGTGAGAAATCAGAGCGTTCATTGAAATTACGAGTGTTTCACGTCGTGTTATTTGAAGCGGGTTTGCTCATTGCAACTATTCCCGTCATGGCTTACTTACTCAATGTAGGAGTATGGCAGGCATTCTTGATGGATATCGGCATGACCATTTTTATTACCATTTACGCGTTTCTGTTCAATCTGATATACGACCATGTTCGAGTTATTTTGGTGCGCAAAGCTCAGCCTCTAACTCAATAAAAGGGTTCGATACTAATACTCACCAGTTACACGTGTCATGGTTACTAACCAGTTGTTTATTGGTGAGTTTAATGAACTGTTCTGGTTAGTAAGCCTATGTGAAGTTGTGTTAAATCTGCTATCTTAAGTAAGGAAACAATTTAAGTTCATGAATGAACAGAATAAGAGGAAAGGATGCCTAATACCCCTCATACAATGGCAGTGGTCGATAAGAAAGAGGTTGAGCTTTTTGCTGAACTACTGAGCCACATCGATGGTGAAATCTACACCTTGTTACGTAGCGCAAAAATCCCCAACGATATTCTTACTAGTAATGATCATTACGATTATCTCCCAGAGACAACTATAAAAAATGTGGTCAAGATTATGGGAGAGTCAGCATCACGAGAAGAGTTTTCGCTGTTTATGTGGAGCTTTTGCAAGCAAACCTATGTGCCTAGGTTTGTGGCAAAACTGAATCAACAGGACTCCCTGAAAAGTGCACTTGACCAATTTGGTGAACAGCTAAAGTTGGTATCCAATGGTGCTCATGTCTATACCAAGCACGCAGGTGGTAAGTGGTGGTTTGTTCGTGAGAAGCCATTTACAAACGCTCCTTGGTTTAAGTTTGCTGAACTGTTCTCGGTTATTTTTATTAATGAACTGATTTCAGTGTTAACGCAGGGGCGTTGGAAGCCATCGGAAGTCGGTATTCAGAGTGATGACCTTGAATGCTTCCAATCTTTGCCTCAAATGGGTAGCGCTCAGTTTTTCACACACAGGCCAGTTACGGCTTTTGAAATCCCAGAAGCGATCATGCTTGAGCCAATTATTTTGCCTAAAGCCCCCCCTGTTCTTGAACCTGCCGCTCCTTTGCCTAGCTCTTTCTTAAGTGCTTTTAAACTTGTCATTAAACCGTACCTGACTATGGGAAAACTCCCGATTAGTCTCGCGTCTGAAATCTTAAACATGCATGTCAGGACTATCCAACGCCGTTTGGATCAAGAAGGAGTAGTCTACAAAACTCTGATAGAGGAGATGGTATTGGAGCAAGTGTTGGAACTGCTTAAGCAGCCAGATTTGTCGATTACGCAAGTAGGGGCAAAGATGGGCTATTCCGATTCATCTCACTTCACTCGTGCATTTAAGCGTCAAATGAACATGACGCCAAGACAATACCGAAAAGAGAATCTTGAACCTTGATGCATCAATAAGTACAACCAAACTGAAAGCCAGCACACAGAATTCATCATTGTCAGCAAATGGCCATCTATCAACCTTGAAGAGTGGCAATATGACTACTAAGTTATTGAATATTAGTAAGATGACTTTGAACAATATTAATCTTTAATTGTTCAGTGTCATCAAATGACAATTTTTCATCTGAGTAATACATAAAATAAAACTAACTTAAATTTCAGTGGTGACATGATGAACTCAAGATTTTCTAAATTAAGTATGGCGGTGATTGTGGCGGTGAGCTCGATTAGCCCAGCCGTTTATAGCGCTAACTTTGATGGCCCAGACTCTGTTGAAAACACAATTGCAGAGCAGAAAGCACAGAAGAAATCTTGGCGAGAGTCATTAGCTGAGGATGGTTTTACCTTCGGTGCGGATTACTTTGCTTTAGGGTTAACCTCTGGGGATGGTGTTGGTGGCGATAGTGTCGATGCATCATCGGGTGTCGCGCGACTCTATGGTTCATGGCATCTGCTAGGAAAAGACACACAGAACTCAGGTAGCTTGGTATGGAAGGTCGAGCATAGGCATGCCTACGGCGATACTGCGCCAAAAGATTATTCATTTGGACCTCTTGGTTACGTCGGGGCGATTGGTCCAGCATACAGCGACCAAGGTTTTCGAGTGACAGACTTGAATTGGAAGCAAAAAATTAATGATGGTAAAGGTACTATCGTTGTCGGTTGGCAGGACGTAACGAACTATGCTGATGTTTATGCGCTCGCAAGCCCTTGGTCTGGTTTTACGAACTTAGCATTCTCGACAGGCTCTGGCGCAATGGGGCTACCGGATGATGGTGTATTAGCGCTCTCTGCTGGTCATATGCTGGGTGAGAATTTTTATGTGGTCGGTGGTATCGCCGATGCAAAGGGTAAGTCTGATGACATTTTTGATGGCTTTGATACAGCCTTTGGTAGTGATGCTTCTTACTTCACCACTCTGGAATTAGGTTGGACAGCTTCGCAAGAGCAGATCTATACCGATAACTTTCATGTGACTTTCTGGGACTTCGGTGATGATACTCGTCATAGTAACAGTCTTGCAGCGGAAGGTGGCTCAGGCGTTAATTTCTCGTGGAGCCAGTTCACGAGTGACCAAGTGATGCCGTTTGTTCGCGGTGGGTTCTCAGAAGGGGATGTAGCCCTCTACGATAAATCTATTTCTGTTGGTATGGGTTACTTTGGATTAGGAAAGCCAACCAACAACTTAGGTGTGGCACTGAACTGGGCAGAAGTGAATGGTGATTCTTTTGCAGCTGATGCGAAAGCAATAAGCGGTAGCACAGAGCAATGGACCGCTGAGGTTTACTACAACATGCAGTTTGGTGATCACTTCCAAGTAACGCCTGACATTCAGTACATTAAAGATCCAGCATTTTCTACTGAGAGTAGTGCTTGGGTATTTGGTATTAGAGCGAGAGTCTTTATCTAATTACACTTACCCCCGAACTTGGCCTGACGTAAAGGCCTAACGAAAAAAGTGAGCCCTTGTTGGCTCACTTTTTTGTTTTCAGTTCTGTTAAACCTTATTTAATCGAGCGCAGTGGCTTTTTCACTCTTCTGTGTGTCATCGAGTGCGAAGTAAATTTTAGACACAATCACTTCGGCAATCAGAATCGTAAATACCACAGCAAAGAAGGCGACCACGCCATTCCAAGGGCCACTGAAATCGACTTTATCGCCAAATAAGATATTGATCGCTTCAAGCATAACGAACTTTGAGCCCACCAAAATCACATAGCTTGATAGTCCCCTGTAGATCTTAGGTGCAGTTCCCGGCTTCGACTTGAAGTAATCCGCGAGCTTATGTTCCAAACCGATAGACAGTTTGAGCAGCAACTGCAGTAAAATTGCAGCAGCAAATGAGATAGTGAATGACTCGATATTTACAAAGTCCCAGTATTCATCGAAAAAATTAAGAACGGTTAAATCAACGAGTACGGCAAGTGTGTATCCGACAAAGAGTCGTTGCGGCGTATTAAATCCATATACTTTTTCAATATTGCTCATCTACTTCTTCCTGAGTAAAGGGTTATAAAAAACTTAGGAGATAAATATTGGATATTCAAACGCTTACTGCTCAGGATGCGAAACAGCTCTTAAAGTGTGCGTGGCGCATTATGGTAAGTATCCCGATTGGGAATGATTCAATATGAGTTCTCGGATGAGTTCTCGGAGAGTTCTCGACATGAGCCTACGATTTAAACAGAGGTAGATATGATTATTCACTTTAGAATCCAAGACGTAGAAGAGCTTTGGGGATCAATAGATTTGGCAACACTCTTACAATTAGAACTGAGAGGGGTATCAAGCACACAATTAACTATCTGATTGAAATAGCGAAATTACCAATTACACTTGAAGCATAAGTTTGAATGGAGTCAACTTAATGCTTTCACCCCAGTCGCTATATCCCCCTTCTATTGCTTTACTCTTAACAGGCCTTATTTCTTGTTCTGCCTACGCATCCAACGAAGCGATTCAACATCGGCTAGAGAAGATCTTCGCCGTTTCTATTGCGCTTACTGACAGCGATGCCGTTTCTATTGGTTTTGTCGATTTTGACCCGAACTCGTTCATCAATCTAAACGACAGTGGTTTTGGTTCTGATAAAACTATCGACACTCGGAGCCAAGTTAGCGTTGGTTCTATTCCTTATTCTTCAGTGATTAAAACCGATGATCCTGACCTAGATTTGATTTGGTCGGTACGAGGCTCTTATGCGCTTTCTGAGCAAGATATTGAAATATCACCGGATGTCACGACCGATCGTCGTGTTAACCCTAATAAGGATTCCGTGTTGGGGCTGTATGGCTTTTTCGGCGTTCAAAACCACCTAACCCCACATTGGTCTATCGCTTATGGTTTAGGGGCTCACCTGCTGTATTACCGCAACAAGTATGAATACAACAATAGCTACTCTAAAGCTTTTCAGGCTCAGCTTGATGGATATGCTCTAAACACCTCTGCATGGGCATTGATTGGTGAACCGTCGGTTAAACTCAAATATCTAAAAAAACAGGAGTGGGGCAGTTGGAATGTCTCTTCAAGAGCTCGTTATTTCTACGGGACAGGATGGGGCGAAGCGAATGACGGTGATATCGGTAATCCAGAAGGTTTGCGATTCATCAATGAACTAGAGTTTCGACAAAATGTGGCGATAGATGCATGGTCTTTAAAGAACCCTCAAGTCCACTATAACTTTCGAAGAATCGATGTGGCGGGCGACCTAACGGATCCACTCGACACACACTATTACTATGAATTTGGTGCCGGTTTAGTGTTCGATATGCCTTACGACTCTTACTTCTTTGATAACTTTGGCGTCGGTATTAACTTCAATTACGGCAGTTCGCTCAGTGGCGGAAGTTTGCTGTTTTTACTCAATAACTAGCTTTTATTCGTAATTACCTCTCTTGCTCAATAGTTGGCATATGTCAGAGAAGTCACGGTTCAAGATTCAATTTGAATTTGTATGTGTCGTAAAATGGTAAATGTTGAGTGTAAAAGTTAGACATGATAGTGCTCTGTCCATCACCCGAGCACATTATGAACAAGTTAAGTTTTGATCGCAGAGCACCGCTTTACGTAGTCTCTGCACTTGTCCTCAATACACTATTCAGTTTGTGGTTGCTTAGCATTGCTTCTACGGCTGCGATGGTTTTCTCTGTGTGTGCGCTCTTTCTTCTTAGCACACTGATAACCGCACGGCTTTATCGACATGAGATGAATCAAAGTCAAAATAGCCTATCTGAAGCGATCATTGATGGTGTTGCTGGCTTTATCGTCCTCGATAGCCAATTGAGGATCATTCAGGTGAATCAGCAATTTTCTAGAATATCCGGTTATGCGTTTGACCAGGTCGAAGCTCGCCCCATCTCTGATCTCTGTTTTATGAATAACAGCGGTCTGGTATCGACCATCGCTACTTCCCTTAAACAAAACCAAAGGTGGAAAGGGGAGTTGAGCGGTGTTAGCCGCCTTGGCGAGCATTTCACGGTTAACGTGGTGGTTGAAAAACTCTCGGAACTATTACCACATAATGAAAAGTACGTGGTCACGTTTACCGATATCAGCAAACGAAAGGTTTTAGAACGTCGCCTAAGAATGCTGGTGGAAACAGACTCGCTTACAGGGTGCTGGAACCGACGCCGCTTCGATAAAGATCTCAATCACTATTCAAATCTAGCAGAGCGCTATGGTTATACGCATTCTTGCTTAGCGTTAGTCGACTTAGATAACTTTAAAACTATCAATGACACGCATGGTCATGACCAAGGTGATAACGCACTCAAAGAAGTGGCTGAACTATTGCGAAACAACAGCCGTGATACTGACATCGTGGCTCGTATTGGCGGTGAAGAGTTCGCTATTTTAATGCCAGAAACGAACCTCGAAGATGCCTTTGAAGCTATGTATCGATTAAAAGAGGTGATTGCTAAAGGCACAAGCTTGAACTTAACGGTGAGCAGCGGAGTGTGTGAAATACATACACAGGCAGAAGCAACCTATCGAAGTGCAGATAGGGCGCTTTATCGCGCCAAAGAAAATGGTCGTAATAGGGTATGTAGCTCCAGTTCGGGCTATCTATCACCTATCGTCATTGGGTAGCCGACATCATAGTAAGAACTCTCTATACCTTGAGCTGCGGCCCAAGGCACAGAAAGGTTTTTACCCCGATATTGAACGCTGATAAATTTTTGGTGTTAACCCGGATACACGTTTAAAGGCTCTAGAAAAGTGGGAGATGTTGGTGTAACCCAACTGACTAGAGATGTAAGTCAGAGTGTGCCCCTCTTCCATTAATTCACAGGCTACAGAGAACATCAGGTTCTCTTTAATTTTTCGGTAGGTCGTGTTTTCGTTTTTAAGTTTGCGTTGAAAGGTTCTAACCGAGAAATTAAGCAGCTCCGCCGCCTCTTCAAGCGAGAGGTCTTGCTCTTTCATATAGGGTTGGAGCAGTTCATAAACGCTGTCGGTAAAGCTAGTGTGCCATTCAACGATAGCGGGCTTATTACTCAAGTCTTTAGCCGTGAGGCGAATTGGCAGCTGCAGGATCTCATCTGGGATCATCACGGCAGTTGAACTGTGGTCGATGAACAACTGGCAATTGCTTGGAACCAAGGTTTTGACGATGTCGGTGTCATGGCCCTGTAAACGTAACTTGGTAGGTTGCCAAGGAGATTGAGATAAAATCGTGATCAGCTCAATGATGTAGGTGATGGCAAACACTTCTCCCCACTGAAACATGGATGAAGGCTCGTCTCGTGATGTTCTGCAAAACCAGCTCTGTCCATGTTCCACAACGAAGTCGACACTACTACCGGGTGAGTCGTAAGAGAAAATGGTATTGATGTGCTTTAAAGCGTCACCAATGGTTTCGAAATCGGTAAATTGATGCAAGACGTATGGGATGATTCTACGTCGGAAAGCAAGTCCCAGAACATCCGTGAATCGAGATACGCCGAGTTGTGAAGAGGTCAGGTAAATGAGTCGTTTGATCGATTCTGACGGTACAAAATCGCTTTCTGACTCAATAAGGTCTGGCGGCAGCCCCGAGTCTTCGAGCAACCTGTGAAGATCCAATCCATAGTCAGTAAACATCTGCACTAAGATCTTGGCGTAACTGGTTTGTATTACTGGTACTTGATAGGGGCTATTGGCCATGATCAATCAATCCTTGTGTATTGATACATAATTGGACGTGCATATCATTTACGACACTTTGTTTAGTAAATCTAACCCTAATTACTTGAGTTTTCCATGGTCAGGTTTATTTTTAAGGTATTAATTTTGTTGATTTTAGTTATTGAGAAGGGAGTCCCATGTCAGAAGTCGAAGGGAACAAGCAAGACGTAAAAGAAGAAAGCGCTCAACCGGAACAGGGCAAAGATAAAGTGAGAAAGGTCACCAATTATCTACTCGCTTTTGTCGCATTCACACTGTTGTTCAGCATCATTGCCGATCGAATTATTCCAATTACCGATAACGCTCGCGTTAAAGGTTACATTGTTCCTGTTAAGCCTGAGGTGTCAGGCAAAGTATTGGACATTTTGGTTCAGCCCAATCAACTGGTTAATCAAGGCGATACATTAGCCGTTCTCGATGACTCCGATTACCGAATCGCGGTACAGCAAGCCGAGCAGAATCTCGAAATTGCAGGGCAAAATGTCGGAGCTCAAACCGCAAGCATCGCTTCTGCCCAAGCTAAGCTCACTTCTGCTTTGGTTGAGAAGCAAAATACTCAGTTGCAGGCCAAGCGTATCTTGGAGATGGCAGACAAAGGTGTGGTTTCCAAATCGGATGCAGACGAAGCTCGAGCGGCTTTGGCAACAGCGCGAGCTAACGTGACGAATGCTGAAGCAGATTTGGAGCGCGCTAAGCAACAAATGGGTAAAGAGGGTGAAGAGAACAGCCAAGTGAAAGCGGCATTGCTGGCGTTGGAACAAGCTCAACTTAACCTTGAACGCACTGTTATTAAAGCACCAACACAAGGTGGTGTGTCTAACTTCAGCTTGTCGGAAGGCTTTTATGCTTCAGCAGGCCAAGCGATCATGACGTTTGTTTCAACGGAGGATATCTGGATAGAAGCTTACTACCGTGAAAATAGCTTAGGTAATGTCACGGTTGGCGACGAAGTGGAAGTGGCTCTAGATTTTGCTCCGGGTCGAATCGTGAAAGGTCGTGTGAGCAGCATTGATTGGGGTGTCGATTGGGGACAAAACGATCAAGCAGGTAAACTTGCTCAGGCGAGTCAACAAACTGGCTGGTTGCGCCAAACTCAAATGCTGCCAATTACTATCGAATTTGAACGTGATGCGATGCAAGGCATGTTACGTGTCGGTGGTCAGGCGGATGTGATTGTCTACAGCGGCGACAACTTTGTTTTCAACGCAATAGGCAAACTTTGGATTCGATTTATAAGTGTATTGTCTTATGTCCGATAAGCCTGTACTCGATCAACAAACACAGCAACGGATCCTTCGGTATACCGTCGGGGTCACGTTAGCTGTCTTTTTAGCTGCATGGATTAACTGGCCGCTTGCATTTGTAGCGCCAGTGTTCACGGCTAAGTTTTTAATCGATAAACCTAACCTGCATAAAGAAACTGTCTACGAACTGTTGTTGGCGGTGGTTGCTACCATGGCCTTGGGTTTATTGTTGTCCCGTGGGATAACCCATTATCCAATCCCCCTGTTGATTTTGGTGGGGTTAATGATGTTGTGGGGTTACTACTTGTTTGTGGACCCTAAATGGAACCTGTTTGCTACCGTTTTATTGATTGCTGTGTTGATGTTGCCATTTATGGCGATTGATAACCCCGGCGTCTCAGTATTACTTGCATCTGGCCTGGCGACATCGGGGGGGGTCTCAGTGATGATCTTTGCACTAGTTCACGTGTTTTTCCCAGAACCTAAATCCGAATTCTCAGGGTTTGCAGCGGCGCCACTCGAAAAGAGACAGCGCTGGTATGCGGCATTTCGGGCTATGATCATCTCTTATCCAGTGGTGTGCTTTTTCTTTATTTTTCAAATCTCTGAAGCGTTATTGACAATGATGTTCATTGCGCTGCTATCGTTAATGATTACGTCAGAGAAATCGATAAAGTTGAGTGCCTTTTTGGTGATTAGTAACGGTATTGGAGGCTTGTTGGCGATTGCGGCATTCTCGATTCTTTCGATTGTTCCTAACATTGTCTTCTATTCTTTGTTTATCGGTCTTGTTGCTATTCTTATGGCGACTAAGATCTATACCGTTCCAGAAAAAGCGCCGATCTTTGCCACTGCATTTAGCACCTTATTGGTACTTGTTGGGAGCACATTGATGAGCTCTGGCGATATTGATAGCAACACTTTTATTCGCATATTCCAGTTAGTGTTAATTGGGATTTATATGATTTTGGCTTCGCTTTTCCTCGAGACTAGGAATTGGAAGTTCTTACAAAATCAGCCTTAATTTTTGCCTCTACAAGGACGTGTCATGAAGTTAACCGATGATTTTTCTAAACAGGCGATTGACGCCGCAATAAAAATTGCCGCCATCGCCATACTGGTTTATTGGTGTTTTTCAATTTTACGCCCATTCATTTTGCTGGTGGTGTGGGGCGCGATTATCGCGACAGCGTTGTATCCAGTAGCCGTTGCCATTTCAAACAAAACTGGCCTGTCGAAAGGTAAAGCCAGTGCGTTATTGAGCTTTATTGGCGTGTTGTTGCTGCTTATCCCATTAGTGGCGTTGTCTTCTGGTATCTACACGAGCGCATCCGATTTAATGACGGGGCTTCAGGATGGAACCTTGTCTCTGCCTAAACCAAAAGAGTCGCTACAAGAGATCCCATTCATCGGTGAAAAAGTGTATGCCACCTTAGTTCATGCCTCTTCAAATATCGAAGGCGTGTTCATCAAGTATGCGGAAGAGCTTAAGGCATTTGCTACTAAAGCGGCTTCAATATTAGGGTCTCTTGGTGGTGGTTTTATTCAATTCATTATCTCGACCATTATTGCTGGTGCGTTTATGAGTAATGCAGACAAATGCCAGACGGGTGTAACGCACTTAGTCGCGCGCTTGACTGATGGTAAGGGGGTTGAATTAGTCCAGCTATCGAAATCAACGGTGCGTAGTGTGGTGCAAGGTGTGATTGGTGTTGCTGTCATTCAATCTATTATGTCAGCAATCGGATTGGTGATTGCAGGTGTTCCTGCAGCGGCAATGTGGGCGCTGGCTGTGTTACTTATCGCAATTATCCAGCTGCCACCGATTCTTGCGCTATTGCCTGCGATTATCTACATGTTTAGTGTTGAATCGACTCTTGCGGCAAGCTTGTTCTTGGTGTGGTGTATTTTGGTGAGCGGTAGTGACGCTATCTTAAAGCCTATGCTGTTAAGTCGTGGTTCTCATATTCCAATGTTGGTGATTCTGCTCGGTGCGTTAGGTGGAATGGCGATGTCTGGCATCGTAGGCTTGTTTGTCGGTGCAGTTATCTTGAGTTTGTCTTACGAGCTAATGGTCTCTTGGTTAGGCTTGGAGCAAAAAGAAGAGGACAAATAGATGAAGGCAGTCTCGAAAGACGACAACTTCTACTTCCTATTTTACGCACTATTGGTGTTGTTTTTTGGTTGCGCGGTGATGCAGCAGTTTTATCCGCAAGGCCAAAAAACGATTCTGTTCTTGATTATTATTACCTTGGCGGTTTCGATTGTCGGCATTCATAAAGAGCGGTCTCTGTATCGATCTTGGTACGGTTTGTTATTGATTACTGCATCTGTGTCGGGTGTCTTCTCCTTCCTAGAAGGTTACAACTTATCGATAGTGACGCTAACGGCATTAACCATGTTCCTGTTTTCGCATATTTACTCTGCTTTGAGACAAGTGATGCAAGCGAAAACGGTCACACCCAATCACATCATAGGCTCTATCTGCATTTATTTGTTGCTAGGCTTTGCGTGGTCGACTATCTACTTGTTGATTCTCGAGATTTTTCCTAACGCATTTAATGGTTTAGAAGAGCAAATTTGGCTAACTAACTTGTTTAATGCGATGTACTTCAGCTTTATTACTCTGACAACGGTAGGCTATGGAGATATTTCTCCAGCCTTGCCAGTTGCTCAGTTCTTTGTATTTATGGAATCTATCATCGGCAGCTTCTATTTAGCGATTATGGTGGCGAGTTTAGTCAGTATTCGGTTGGCACAGTCTCAGTCCGATTAGCGCATATACAAAAAAGCCCGGCGATTGCCGGGCTTTTTATTGTTTAGCAGAGCTGTGTCTTAAGATGCAGTTGCTTGTATTTTTTCTAGTTCCGCAATCGTTGTTTGCGATACGAGTTGGCCATCCATGTAGTAAGTCACGTTTTGGCCTTCTTTGATACCAGTAAGTGTTGCGGTTTCACCACTGTTGTAAACGATGTCCATTTGGATCGTGTTTTCATCGATCTTAATCATTTCACCGGTTTCAATAGTACGGTTGTTAGAGATTGGGCCAACAGGCGCTTCTTTTAGGCTTGGGTCCAGGTCATCGTTCACTTTGAAGTGAGTGTCTGTTTTTGTATCAAATACGTGTGGTGCGCCACTGATAGGGTTTTTGCCCGTCCAGAATTCAAGTGAGTTGAATACCACGTAGTCGGCAGCGGTTGTAATACCGTATACAGGCGCTAATAAGAAGTTTACACCTGCACGAGCATAGCGGTTATCGACAACTTCAACGTTAAATTTCATCACTTTCCCTGTTACGGCGTTACTGCCGATACAACCAGTTAGCGCAGAAGCCAAAACCGTTAGTCCTACAATTTTAAGTGCAATCTTTTTCATTTTAGTACCTGTATAAGTTAGAAGTCTGTTTCGTTGGAACAGGTGTAGTATGGTTTTTATTTGAACGATAGTTTTACCATTTAACGCCATTACTGATAGAAAGTGCTTATAAACTATGCATATAAAAACGAGTTGAAAAATCTAGGCATAAAAAAAGCGCGACCTAGGAGGCCGCGCTTTTTATTGGTGAGGGGGCGTAATGAAAGTAATGACTTAACCATTTAGCTTGGTTAGTAATTACGACTGTGCAAAATAGCTATTTCGTTATGTCGCTATCTTATTATGCAGCTACTTCATTACATAGTTATATGCCTTGGTGACTAACCAACGAGCGCCTCGAAACAAAAGGGAAGTAACTTTAAAAATAAATTTGGCTATCGAGACTGTCGCTTCGCCAGCTATGCTCATGCATTTATGCAGGTCGGATTCTTTGAATTCTGAATAGGTCATGTGTTATCTCACTTCTCGCCGTTATGCTTCATATATAAGTAATGACTCCTGTCTGGTTGAATACCCTGTGCGCGTAATGTACGAATATTCATCAACTCATTCTTACCATTTGGTGCCATTTGGTTTGAAAAACAGTCGAATGAGAAAGGATTGGGCGAAATGCGGTGTTAACGTTTGAACTAGCCGAAAAATAGCGACCAATAATGTTATGATCTTGAGCTGGCACCGAAGTTATACAGAAAAGGAAAGAGAATGACCCACCTTACAGAACAGCAAGAAGCTGCAATGGCGACGTTTAAGGAAAACTTACACCTTCCAAATGGTGGTTTTCATAAACTGATCATCGAGCTAAGTAAGGAGTTTCAGCTACCTTTTCAAAAAGTACGCACTGTTTTAAAAAACGCTCAGAAAGACATTGAACGCCAAATCCGTGAAGACTTTTCAAATGTTGATGAGGGCGTGATTAGCCAAGCTAACTGGGTGAATATCATTCGCTTAAAGTTGGTTGAGTTAGCTGAAGGCAATCAAAGCGTGATGGACAAGCTGAAGTTAAATCCAAAGTATCAAAAGGTATTGGAAGCGACTAACGCCTCAATTTCAAGTGAAGACGAGCGTGAAGAGCTGATTGAAGAGTTGATTCAGGCCTATGAAAAAGAGGTATTCAAACCTTTATTGGCTATGCTGCACACCACAAAGCTGTATTGGAAGTTAATGCTAGTGGACGAAACATGTAAGATGACTGAGGAAAATCGCGATAAGTTCAGCGATTACCCTCAACACATGCAAGCTGCAGAACATCTATATACGCTTGATCAAAAGTTAAGGTCTATGCCGTTAACGCAATGATAATGTGTCATTGGTGATTCAAGGTTCAATCTTAATTGATTTCAAGAAGAGCTAGTTGAAATAGAGGCTGGCTTTCATCAGAAGCGATCATTCAAGATAACGCTTTCAAATTTTTACGCTTTTTCATACAAGCGTCAATTCAATGAAAACACGATAACCTAGCTAGCGTAAGCCGCGAGTGAAATGCAAAAAGGCTAGGTTTCTATTCTGTTCCAGTTCTACTCTATTTTATTCTGCTAGAGCGAATTGAGGGTGACATCTGTGGGACTAACGGTGTTTCTTTCTATTGCCTTAGGGGAAAAGCTATAGGAGTGTGAAATGTCCTAGGGTGTTTCCGTTGCGCGAAACGATAGTTCCGGTGCTGTCTCTTTCGTTAAATTCAAAGTCTATGAGATAACTGTTGTGTTGTAGCTTTGGCAATATGTGGCGGTGAAGTATATCGCTATTGAGCTGTCGAATCTCGGCGACCCATGAAAGTTGTTCTTTGTGTAAATCTATTTTGATCTTGAGCATTTACTACCTTTTAGTTTGTGGACTGATTTCTCGCGTGAGAGTTGGTACCAATGGATTTGTCGTGTTGTTCTTCGTGACATAACTTTGCCTTGTGTTTATTACATTTGTATTTAAGTGAACGATCTAATCTGAGTTCGCACATAAGAAAGCGAATGACGATAGATCGGTAGTTAGGATCGAATTTAAAAGCTATTGAATGACTATCTAGGTGAAAGCTGACGCAGAGATGGTGTAACGAGGTATCGAGAACTGTCTTTGTGGAACTTGGACTTACTTTAGCATTAACAGCTCTATAGATTAGAGCCAGGTGGCGAACTATACGCCTAGTTTTTTAAATTACAACCCTATTTTTATGAAATTTAAAAAATAATTTTGATTGAAATATCATCGTTATTT
>NZ_MCYD01000302.1:0-772 GCF_002876325.1 Vibrio sp. 10N.261.52.A1 | reverse complement strand
GGCTGACACTGAAGCTAATGTTGAAGAAAGACAAGAGCCGACATTTGATTTTAGGTATTAACATTAGTTGCTTAAACTAACGCTGATATGCACTCATATTACCCCAAATAACCTAATTAGGATTGTTAATGGAGTTACCGGTTTTACTCGCCATTTTGGCCACTATTGCGCTAGGCACCTATTTTCAAACCGTCACGGGCTTTGGGTTAGGCATCATTGTGATTGGTTTGACGGTCAGCCTTAATCTAGTTTCCCTAAATGTTATTGCCTCGGTGGTGAGTATTGTCACCTTGTTCAATTGCTTGGTTGCTTTGATGGGCAAGCCGTTGCTTGGCGAGCTAAAAATCCTTGTGGTGTTGGTGATCGGTATTATTCCCGGCGTGTCACTTGGGGTGTTCTTGCTAGGCGAATTGAGCGAATCTGCAACGCATATCCTACGAGCTTTGTTAGGCGCTATGGTGCTATTCGCAGGCTTGAGTTTTATGTTCAAACCTAAAACCAGAACCCAACGCTCTACAACCCTGTCTTTTTTGGTGTCAGGTTTTAGCTCTGGTCTCGCGGGCGGGCTATTTGGTATGGCGGGTCCACCGATTGTTTATCATCTCTACAGGCAACCTTTTACGCTTGATTTAGTACGAAGCACACTGCTGATGGTGTTCGCTTGCACGTCGATGTCACGTACCGTGAATGTTTACGCTGCAGGCGATATGGAAGCAAGCATATTGTGGCTATCTGCGATTGCTATTCCTTTGGTGGCGCTTGTCACCATGTT
>NZ_MCYD01000301.1:0-286 GCF_002876325.1 Vibrio sp. 10N.261.52.A1 | reverse complement strand
GACTCATACATTGCCCCTTAAAGCGAAACAATGTGAAAGATAATAACGGCAAGGTAAACCACTAATTTTCTAGAGAAAGAAGCATTGTAAATCAGAGTATTATCAATAAACCTCGTATGTATTCAGACTCATTTAACCGGAGAAGAGACATCATACCCATAAGTCACACATTGCTATGTTACAACTTAAATTCACAAAATAAGTTTTCAGATATGAAAATGAAACCAGTTGAATATGAGAGCGTAACCTCAGTTTTAAAAAATTTAATGGATAGAATGCTTAGATT
>NZ_MCYD01000300.1:0-634 GCF_002876325.1 Vibrio sp. 10N.261.52.A1 | reverse complement strand
CACTCTTAAACAGATTGTATGCATCACAGTTCCCACCCAGACTTATATGTTCTAGCACTCAATAAACTACAGAGCTCGTCCATTACTTTCATTGACTTTTCAAGCCTGGGTAGCCTTTCATCCGAAAGGGTATCATTGACCCAGTGACGATTATGAACATACAAGTTGTAGGGATTGATAATACACTTGAAATCAATGCTTAGTGACGTCGAGAGCGCAGAGTCAGCCATGTAACTATGAGGTAGCCCCGCTGAGCTTACAAACGTCACGACTTTATCGAAGAGCGCGCCAGTTAAACTACCATCAGGAGGTGTAGACCCAACATATTCAATGTATTTCTTTAACTCAGAACAACACCCCCAATTATAAATTGGGCTACATAAAACGATACCACTCGCCTCAGACGTTAACTTATGTAACGCCTTATATTGTTCTGTCTGATATATTTTGTCGTTATCAAAATTTGGCACATTAAGTTCGGCCAAATCAACAAATTTAACTTGTCTATCCAACGATTGTAGTTCATCAATACATAGCTTAGCGATTTGACGACTTCGACTGTTTGGATCCAAGCTCGAACTTACTACCAAAATGTACATGTTATCTCCTGCCGAATGCTAACGCCCTGTTAAGG
>NZ_MCYD01000299.1:0-232 GCF_002876325.1 Vibrio sp. 10N.261.52.A1 | reverse complement strand
GAGATAAAGCGCCGGCACGTTTAACTCGCTTACGCGATAAGTACGTACAACTGAGCAAGCTAGATATCAGTCGTTTATTGTGTGTCAATTTTAATCAGTACTTTGCAAGTTTATCGGCGGAAGCATTCATTAAAGATCTTTTGGTTGATAAGCTTGGCGTGAAGTTTTTGGTGGTTGGTGATGACTTTTGTTTTGGCAAAGGCCGCACTGGCAATTTCGCTATGCTTAAAGA
>NZ_MCYD01000298.1:0-499 GCF_002876325.1 Vibrio sp. 10N.261.52.A1 | reverse complement strand
GTGCAGTACGCTCTGCCGGCGAGTTAGTGCCGTTTGATGATTGAATCGCTAGATCACGCATACGTTGTAGTACGTTAGTCGATTCGTTCATCGCGCCTTCTGCTGTTTGAGCGATCGAAATACCGTCGTTGGCATTCCGCATTGCCACATCAAGACCACGAGACTGAGCCGTTAGACGGTTCGAGATTTGCAGACCTGCCGCATCATCTTTCGCGCTGTTGATCTTGTGACCAGATGACAAACGCTCCATAGAAGTCGCTAAGTCATTAGACGCTTTGTTCAGGTAACGCTGCGCTGTCATTGCGGAAACGTTAGTACTTACATTAACTGCCATTTTGCTCTCCTTATGAGTTCGCAAGCTCTCTGCGAAGCGGCCAGCTTTACTCTCATATGGATAAGCACTGACCGTATGTTACTCAATAAACCTTACACAAGGTTTAAGATCTGTATTAATCATTTATAACCAACACAGATACAAGTTGTATGCCAAGTTTAATTT
>NZ_MCYD01000297.1:0-992 GCF_002876325.1 Vibrio sp. 10N.261.52.A1 | reverse complement strand
GTCTTGGTCTGCCAGTTTGTGTTCTGGGTTCGCGTGGTTCCAAGCGTCTTTAAGATGCTCAAGATAAAGCTCAGTTGTCTTAAGCGGAGATACTTTTTCTACTTCTTCTGGGCTACCTGCAGGAAGGAAAGCATCACGACGGTTTACACCACCGTGGCATAGCCAAGATTTCGCACTAGCGACCAAACGGATAGGGGTTTTAGAACCAAGGTTACGAGCAATCGCACCAACCAGTGCTTTTGGCTCAGAAGACCAAGGTAGAACACGTGATGCTTCGTTCATTTCGTGCTCGTGCGGTTGGTATAGGAACGAGCCAAGTTGGCTGCGAGTTTCTACTGTACCAGGAGCCGTAAGCTGAGGAATTGGCATTACCTCAACACGTGCATCTTCATTGGTTGTGTCGATGTAAGACAAAACGCAGTGTGTAGTACCTAAATCGATACCAACGCTGAATTTAGGTGCTTGCTGTTCTTGTGAATGTTCTTGGTGTTCCATTATAGCTCTACCTCTGCCGGTGCAATTACAGATGCATCGTAGTTTTCAGCAAGCTTAGGTAGGTTCATGTCAGTTGCTTTCCAGCCTTTGTGAACAAGTGTACCGTTGAATGGTGCGTTACCTGTTACGTTGCCTGTTAGGCGGATTTCTTGAGGGTTGAAACCTTCAGCTACTGTGATGCGAGTCTCTTCATCTTCGCTGCGGATATGAGCAAGCGTTACGTAGTCTGCTAGTACTTTTTGACCGCCTGTGTGAATAACACGTGCAGCTGCGCCAACTTCTTCGTCAGAGAACGAAGTCAGGTCTTCTTTTAGGAAGTCGATTAGTCGCGCTTCTTGTTGCATGATAGACAGTAGCTGCATTGCAGAATCTGTTGGTGCTGTTGCCAGCTTAGATTCAACTTCTACTACTTTTTCGATGACTTTCTCTACTTCAACAACTTTTTCTACTTCGACAATCTTTTCAACTGGCTTTTCAACTTCAACGATCTTTTCTAC
>NZ_MCYD01000296.1:0-698 GCF_002876325.1 Vibrio sp. 10N.261.52.A1 | reverse complement strand
CGTCGATTTACCACAGCCTGATGGTCCAACGAATACGACGAATTCACCTTCGTTGATCTCTAAGTTTACGTCCTTAGAAATCTGTACATCGCCATATGATTTATAAACGTTTTTTAAAGTGACACTCGCCATCTAGCTTGTCCTCGATCGATCAAATTTTAAGTTTTACTGCTTATCATTATAAGAAATTTTTGGGTCAGCAGTAACTGTAGGAATTGGTAAGTACTGAGTGAGTAAGAAAAAAGTGGGTGGGACTTGGATTCTTTACCCAAGCCCACCCGTCATTGCCAAACTGGTGCCTATTTCCCCCACAACAAGCTAAACCTCCCCCGTGATTCCATCACAGATTTAGCTTGATGCTTAATAAAGACAACAGCGGGCAGTTAAGCCAACTTAATGAATCATGCGATACACATAATACTCGCTGGTAAAGGGTTCTTACTATCCACTCTTGGATGAATGCAGTTTCGGTGAATTAGCGTAAGCGTACATCCTCCTAATGGAAAATTAACTAGGGGGAGTAGGAGGGGAGGAGTAGATAAATGGGCCCAATAATAATTAGCGATCCAGTTCAAATAAATCCACCGCGTAACGGTGATGCCGATCACGATGAGTGTGTTTTTTGTGATTTTAGTCTCTAATCTGACCGGATGGTGATCACGAATTTAAGCCATAATAGCTAGGGCGTAGTGGCTAGG
>NZ_MCYD01000295.1:0-313 GCF_002876325.1 Vibrio sp. 10N.261.52.A1 | reverse complement strand
AGCGAATTCGCTGCCTTTATATTTGTTTGGATTGTTTCAAGCAAAGCTATCCGACTAAAGCCCGAGCCTTAAAATGGACCTAACTCAATCATTTGAGCAATCACGACTGAAATCAGAGCGCCTACCGACCAGAACAAGAATAGTGGTAAGAAGAAACGCACCCACTTGCCATAAGGTACTTTGGCAATCGCTAGTACCGCCAACAAGCCACCGTTGGTTGGATAGATGTAATTCGAGATACCGTCACCCAATTGCGATGCCAACGCCGCAACTTGGCGAGTCACTTCGCCAATATCTGCCAATGGAATGATAA
>NZ_MCYD01000294.1:0-255 GCF_002876325.1 Vibrio sp. 10N.261.52.A1 | reverse complement strand
GCAAAAAGTAAAAATAGAGTAAAGCAGATAATGAAAATTCCGGAAGATATTCCCAACACCAACAAGTTTTCCTCATATATTAGCGGTAAGGTGATCGATGAAAAAGCCATCAGGACTACAAATAATTCGAATCCTGCCCCAATAATAGGGTGATGATGGCGAAATAATGCCAATTTATAAACCATGCCTAATAACCTCCTTGTTTATTTGTAGTCATACAAATTTTTATAAACTCTAAAAGAGCATAATATATTC
>NZ_MCYD01000293.1:0-515 GCF_002876325.1 Vibrio sp. 10N.261.52.A1 | reverse complement strand
TAAAGACATGAACAAGAAGTACCGTGAAACGTCTTTAGGTGGCTTGGCGGTCATTCATATGGCACCGCCGTGTGAATAAATGAGATATCTTAGATATGAAATGTATCAACAGTTGAAACGCACTCAAGCGAATTGTTGAAAAATAGCCTTCATTCAGACTGCATTATTGTAAACTTAGCTTTCAGTATCAAAACAAAGCCAGCCGTCAAGCTGGCTTTTTTATTGGCTAGAACCCAGCAGCCAATTGAAAGTGGTACGCACTTAAAAATATTTACCGAATGACTCCCTCTTACTTTCCCTTTAACTGTTCATTACTTAGCCACAAATGAGCATGACTAAATTTCACACAGGCATGCATCTACTAGCAAAATCTAATATTGCAAATTTCATTCATGAGAAATATGAATGCACTCATAAGAAAAGATATATCGAGCAAAGTCCCGTTTGGGACGGATGTTTCATTTTATGTATTACTATGGATGGTATTATAATTGGGTAATTACACTACATATTAA
>NZ_MCYD01000292.1:0-2571 GCF_002876325.1 Vibrio sp. 10N.261.52.A1 | reverse complement strand
GTGTCTTCGTAATGTTCTTTTTCTTTAGTTTGGAGTACTTCAACCACATCACCTGCTCTGACTAAGCCTTCATTTTTCGCGACTAGATTCTGACCAAAGAACACACCACCACGATCATTAGCTCTGAATTTAGAGAAGGTATTCAGTGGCTCTTTTGTCGCTCTTAACTCACCACTGTTAACATCAACCGTGGTTAGAATACAACGTTCACAAGGTTTCACCGCCTCGAACTCAACCTCACCAATTCGAATACGCTTCCAACCATCTTCAGCAAACGCTTCAGTGTTTGAGACCACGAAATTGGTACGGAACTGATCCATGGAATGCGTTTCAGGACTACGACGATTCAGCTCATCAAGAGAGGCTTGGCTGATGATTAACATTGGGTAGCCATCAGCAAAACTCACGTTATGACCCAACTTTTCACGAACACGATTCGATTGCTCGCCAGAGAAAAGCAGTTCAACACGTACACCCAATACATCACTAAACCAATCATCCGCTTCGTCACACGTTGTGTAGGCTGTGAAGCTATCTTTCCACACTGTTGCTGGTGCTTCTTGCATCTTAAAGTTCGCATACTTAAGGCGCAGTGGCTCTTTACCTTCATAAGTAAAAATCAAACCATCTGGCAGCAAGCTGGAAGACACCTTAACCATTTTCGGATATTTACGCGCCGTAACCATTGAGCCGTCAGCCAATGCCAGCATGAAACGTCTGTCAAAAGTGAGACCTTGTTTTTCAACCCAAGCAGAAGAAAGCGCGATGCCGCCCACTGACTTAACTGGAAACACATTGATTTGAGATAAGGAAGGAGCTTGCTCTGAAGCCTTTCGATCTAGAGGTGACTGCGACATAACGATTCCAATGTTTTGTAGTTTGTCCCAATGCTAACAAATGGTTATAAATAGATAAACTGGCAGCCATTAAACACTTGATACTAAGCGAATATCTTGAGATGTTTAAACGACTGTCTTCTATACATAAAGACAGCAATGCATTAACACTCTCCAGACCTTCTATACTGTGAATACAGTTAGTGCATTGAACTTTCATTGAATAAAAAGGATTTATCATGAACAAACTCGTCATTATCATTTTATGTGTACTGCTTCCTCCTTTGGGTGTGTTTTTCGCACGAGGTGCAGGCAAAGACCTTTTGATCAACATCATCCTCACTTTCTTCTTCTGGGTCCCGGGCATGATCCACGGGTTGTGGGTAGCGACTCGATAATCCATCTTCAAAAATAAATACCGAATAAAATACGAAGAAAAACAAGCTCCTAACCCTGAAGAGTTAAAAATAGGATGAAATGAAAGTGCTTTTCCACTATCATCCTGTCGCCTAAACGTAAGCGATTGCTTTCACAGATTTCGCCGAGTTTAGGCTCCAACTACATAACACTTCAAATGGTGGGAGCCTTCAATGACACAACTTACGATTACTCGTCCTGACGACTGGCACGTTCATCTACGCGATGGCGAAGTATTAAAAGATACAGTGCGCGATATCAGCCGCTACAATGGTCGAGCGTTAATCATGCCAAATACCATCCCACCGGTAACTGATACCGAAATGGCTCTAGCTTACCGTGAACGCATCATGGCAGAGCAGCCAAGCGAACAGTTCCAGCCTCTAATGGCACTTTACCTGACAGACAACACAACACCTGATGAAATTCGCAAAGCGAAAGAATCTGGCGCTGTTGTAGCTGCAAAGCTTTACCCAGCAGGCGCAACAACTAACTCTGACTCGGGTGTAACCTCTGCGAAGAACATCTACCACGTACTAGAAGCTATGCAAGAAGTTGGCATGCTACTTTTGGTACACGGCGAAGTAACGACGCACGATGTTGATATCTTTGACCGTGAGAAAGAGTTCCTAGACACCGTTCTTGCGCCAATCGTGAATGACTTCCCTAACCTAAAAATCGTTCTAGAGCACATCACGACGGCAGATGCTGCGAATTTCGTAAAGAACGCGAACGACAACGTTGCCGCGACAATCACAGCTCACCACTTGCTTTACAACCGCAACCACATGCTGGTTGGCGGCATTAAGCCACACTTCTACTGCCTACCAATCCTTAAGCGCAACACTCACCAAAAAGCGCTAATTGAAGCAGCGACAAGCGGCAGCAAGAAGTTCTTCTTAGGTACAGACTCAGCACCACACGCAAAAGGTGCAAAAGAGTCAGCATGTGGTTGTGCGGGTTCTTACACAGCCCACGCAGCTGTTGAACTGTACGCAGAAGTGTTTGAACTAGAAGGTAAGATTGAGAACCTGGAAGCATTTGCAAGCCACAATGGCCCTGACTTCTATGGCATCCCACGTAACACAGACACCATCACTCTAGTAAAAGAAGAGTGGAACGTTGCTGAAACCATGCCATTTGGTTCAGACATCGTTGTGCCAATTCGTGGCGGCGAGACGATTGCTTGGTCAGTAAAATAAGTACTCAGAAGGCAAAGTAAATACGTTGTAGATACTTCGTAAATACTTCACTTCAACTAAAAAGGGTCACCCGATTATGGGTGACCCTTTTTGTTTAGTTGTCTCGTCCTGAAATG
>NZ_MCYD01000291.1:0-766 GCF_002876325.1 Vibrio sp. 10N.261.52.A1 | reverse complement strand
TATAAAAACTTATGGTGAGAGCTACATGAGTTTACCTCCATTGGAAAAGAGAATGCCTTATGATATCAGAACTTTCAAAGTTGAAAGTCATGAAAGGGCAGAGCTTTTATTAGACTCGGCATTAAATTTTGATGATCAATTATTTTATTTGAATGGAAAAAAAAGAATAATAGTTTACAAGTTAAGAGAGTATCTTCGTAACCAAGGTGTTATGTTTGCAATTAAAAAAATATTAATGAAGGTGGTAAAGTGAAAGTAATAGGCTACACAACAGGCGTTTTTGATATGTTTCACATTGGTCATTTAAACTTATTGAGAAGAGCTAAGTTAGAATGTGATTATTTGATCGTGGGAGTAACAACTGATGAGCTAAGTGCTTCACACAAAGGAAAGAATCCTATTATTAGTTTCGATGAACGAATGGAGATTGTCAATGCAATTGAATTTGTTGACGAAGTTGTTCCACAAATCAATTATGATAAATTTGAAGCTTGGGAGAAGATAAAATTTAATAAAATGTTTGTAGGTGACGATTGGAAAGGAACTAGCAAATGGAAAAATATAGAAGAACGTTTCAAGCCTAAAAATGTAGAAATAGTTTATTTCCAGTATACTTCTAAAACATCAAGCACCAAACTAAGAAGTGCATTAGAAAAGATAGGTTCTGAATAATTCAATGAAAATATTAACGATTAGCTTATTAAAAGATGGTGACAGAAGATCTAGATTTCTTGAGCAATTTCAGAGTGAAGGTATAAGTTTTAGT
>NZ_MCYD01000290.1:0-706 GCF_002876325.1 Vibrio sp. 10N.261.52.A1 | reverse complement strand
CTGCGTTCTCATCGCCTTCAATCACTAGAGTCTCAAGCACTAATTCACCGCCAGACACTAATTGGTCCTTCAGTTGAATAAGGTGATCCAGTGGAGAACGACGGTGGTACAGCACACCCATGCTGAATACTGTGTCATAGGCTTCAAGTTTTGGTAGCTGTTCGATACCTAAAGGTAGAAGGTGAGCACGTTGGTCGTTGCCCATTAACTTACGAATAGCTTCAAATTGAATTAAGAATAGGTGAGAAGGATCAATACCTACAGTTAAGCGTGCCCCTTCACCTAGCATGCGCCACATGTGGTAGCCGTTACCACAGCCAACATCGAGCACCGAGCGGTTCTTCAATGGAGAAATATGTGGAAGCACACGATCCCATTTCCAGTCACTGCGCCACTCTGTATCGATATGGATGTCGTGAACGGTATAAGGACCCTTTCTCCATGGGTGGAACGTCTTCAATAAGCTTTCTAGCTTTTTCAGTTCACCTGAGTGGTATGGCGTAGAACTACCAATCGTCACTGAATTTTTCAGGTCGACTTGATCTGGCACGTCTTGTGGAATTTTGTTTAACGCACGCAACCAACGATCGAAATCACCGTGCTCTGCATTTTGCCAATCCGTCAGTTGCTGTGGCAAAACATTAAGCCACGGCTGTAGGCGTGTATCTTGGGCAATAAGTTGATAAAAATTGGCAAAATTAAACAT
>NZ_MCYD01000289.1:0-462 GCF_002876325.1 Vibrio sp. 10N.261.52.A1 | reverse complement strand
TATCGCGGCTTTTTGTTACCTAGAATTCTTAACGCTTTATTTACAACGTCAATTTATAGTATAAGTAGCAATACGGTATAATGTGAGTTGAAAAGGATTTCGTTATTCATGAGATATACCCCCACACTAAAATTGAGCACCCGATTGGTCGCATTTGTCACCGTAATAGTTATCAGTGCGATGTTCATTCTTTTTATCGGTGGCACCCTCTCATTTAAGCGTATCGGGCAAGAGTATTTAGACCATTATTTGGTGGGTATTGTCGACGTTGTAGATAAAGAAATGGAAGACCCAGGCGCTGCATATTCAATGCAACGTTGGATGCCTAAGATGTTGCAAGCAAGCAACATTGTTGAGATGAAACTCTTGAATAAGACCGGCATTGTTTATCGCTTCAAAGATACTTCACCACAGATTGATCCTAGTCGCCTTTATGAAAAGAGCTTTGTATTAGAGCGAAAT
>NZ_MCYD01000288.1:0-342 GCF_002876325.1 Vibrio sp. 10N.261.52.A1 | reverse complement strand
AGGTGAGAAACTGATTTGCGAATCTTCTCTAACACCAAGTGTTAGCGCTTCACTCAGAGGCAGTTGTTGTTTCACTACACCCTGCGAGCTAACTGCACGCCCCTTTTCAAAGGCTTCAGTAGCAACCCATATTCCCACATGCTGTTCGCTTTTTTCAGCGACCACTTCATCAGTTGTTGTTGGTTTAGGTTCACTTTTGAACAGATCGATAACGCCTAGTGCACCGATGATTAAGGCAGCAATGGCGACAAGTAATACCAGTCGAGATCTCATAATGTGCTCATATTTTGAGGATTATATATATGGCGTAGATTGAGTTAAAATTACTAAGTAAAAGCCCTG
>NZ_MCYD01000287.1:0-629 GCF_002876325.1 Vibrio sp. 10N.261.52.A1 | reverse complement strand
TGGTTTAAAAGTTGCGAAACACGGTAACCGCAGTGTATCGAGCAAATCAGGCTCTTCTGACCTACTGGATTCGTTTGGCATCAACCTAGCGATGACGGCGGAAGACACTCGTACGGCTGTCGATGAGCTTGGCGTAGCATTCCTATTTGCTCCGCAATACCACGGTGGCGTGCGTCACGCGATGCCAGTTCGTCAAACGATGAAAACACGTACTATCTTCAATATCCTTGGCCCACTGATTAACCCTGCTCGCCCTAACATCGAGCTAATGGGTGTTTACAGCAAAGAGCTTGTACGCCCTATCGCAGAAACCATGCTGCAAATGGGTATGAAGCGCGCGGCGGTTGTTCACGGTAGCGGACTTGACGAAGTCGCCATTCACGGAGAAACCATCGTTGCTGAAATTAAAGATGGTGCAATTCACGAATATACTGTGACACCAGCAGACTTTGGTTTGAACACTCACCCGCTTGAAGCTATCAAGGGCGGCGAGCCAGAAGAAAACAAAGCTATCACAACAGATATCCTGACGGGTAAAGGCACTGAAGCCCAAGTTGGCGCAGTAGCTGTAAACGTTGCTCTATTGATGCGCCTATTTGGGCACGAAGACCTAAAAGCCAACGCACAAC
>NZ_MCYD01000286.1:0-374 GCF_002876325.1 Vibrio sp. 10N.261.52.A1 | reverse complement strand
TGGGTGGCATGGCTGGCTGTATGATGGTTGGTTTTGTTGCAGGCGCCAGTGCCCGCGGCATTCGTTTAGAGTCTGTAAAGTTGACCATAAAAGGGGCTTTGGATCTTCGTGGGTTCTTGAATGTAGCTGAAGAAGCTCCGGTTGGCTTCGAAGAGATCCAATTTCAGTTTGAAGTTCAAGGTGATGGTACTCAAGCTGATTACGATGAAGTTATTGCTGGGGTCCAACAATTTTCTCCGAATTACCGAACAATCAGTGATGCCGTTAAAGTATCAGCGATTGTGGCTTAATTAAACGATTTTATTTAATTAGCTAAAAATATAGAAACCTTTTTTAATTTATGCACTGCCACTGCTTTGAGCCTATATTTTAAT
>NZ_MCYD01000285.1:0-226 GCF_002876325.1 Vibrio sp. 10N.261.52.A1 | reverse complement strand
GCTGCGCTATTCACCGACAAAATTAATGGGGTGGCTAACGAGATTCGAACTCGCGACCACCGGAATCACAATCCAGGGCTCTACCAACTGAGCTATAGCCACCACTAATCTTTTTGTATAACCGCTTAACAAGCGATTATTGAAATAGTGGTCGGTGAAGAGGGATTCGAACCCCCGACCCTCTGGTCCCAAACCAGATGCGCTACCAAGCTGCGCTATTCACCGA
>NZ_MCYD01000284.1:0-306 GCF_002876325.1 Vibrio sp. 10N.261.52.A1 | reverse complement strand
CTCTTCACCGACCACTATAAGAAAGCCTCGTCAGAAATGACGAGGCTTTTTTTCGTTTGGTGTTTAGAGTATTTGTGCCCAGAAGGCTGTTGGCTTGAGAGCTAACCCGATCGAACCTACTATAAATAGCCTTAACTAGCCGTCCGTGCCATAAATGCGGTACAAGAAAAATAACCTCTTCGAAGTGTCACGCGTTCAATGTGACTGCTCTTCTCCACACAAAACCACAATTCATTAAACCGGTCGATCTATATCTAATTTTATATAATTTAATGGCTAATAAATTCGACAGATTGATAGGTTTGA
>NZ_MCYD01000283.1:0-359 GCF_002876325.1 Vibrio sp. 10N.261.52.A1 | reverse complement strand
CCTAAGCCAATAAGAAAAGCACGATAATCGGTGTAAGGCGTGAGAGGGTATGTTTGAATTTTGCTGCGCAGTGCTGAATAAGCTTTTAGATCACGGCTGTCTAAAACCTCTTGCGCTCTATCATAAACATCACGCTGCATTTCTAACTCTGAGGCATTGCTAGCCATAGCCATTGGAGCCAGTGAAACTGAAGACAAGATTGCCGATGCAGCCACAGCAACCTTCGTATTACCAATTCGGAAAAACATTCGCTCTTTCCTTAGTGCGTGTATGAATACGTGAAATCTATTTACGCCCGACATCACATAAAATGTAAAGGAATTGAGTGTAAATATTATTAATATTTAACACTTCATCTA
>NZ_MCYD01000282.1:0-453 GCF_002876325.1 Vibrio sp. 10N.261.52.A1 | reverse complement strand
TAATTCACCTAGTACGTCACCCACTTCATCAGATGTATGCAGCACAGCCAGTTCATTTTCCGGCATGCCCATGTTACGCATGTAATTGGTGTAGATCTCTAATGCGGCTTTCGACGTAAAATTGATAACAACAAGACCAGAAAAGCCTCCGTCAAATAGAACGAAGCAACCAAAATCTGGCTTTAGGCTTGTCTTATTGATCTTTTGAACCATGGCTGAATAGGACACCTGAGAAGCCGTTGCTGATGTAAGTACGCTTGAGACTGATTGGCATAGCTTAAGAAGAATATCTTCAGTGGTGACTGTTTTATTTTTTTTCATTTTGATGTGCTCGTGGAGATGTCTTAAACAAAATGTTATTCAATATTTTGTTACTGAATTAAGACGAAAGTGACTATTTCTCCATTCTTGCACTGAGATTCTGATTTGATCACCTTTTTATATGATCTTAAT
>NZ_MCYD01000281.1:1763-2061 GCF_002876325.1 Vibrio sp. 10N.261.52.A1 | reverse complement strand
GTCATCTCGCTACTTAGCAAAACAATATTCAATCCCTTCAAGACAGATACGGTATTGGGCTCAAGTCTTTGCCATCCATGGTACTGATTCATTTTTACCAACTAAGCATGCTGCTTCTGCTCAGACAAAGCGAAAAGCATTGAATTTAATGTGGACGAATGAATGGTCTCTCACGCACACTAGCGCAGTATTAAACCTCTCATCCCCTGGGATACTCTCTGTCTGGCTCAAAAGATTTAATGAGCTCGGTATCAAAGGGCTCAAAATGCGCCAGAAAGGAAGACCCTCAATGAAACAG
>NZ_MCYD01000281.1:0-951 GCF_002876325.1 Vibrio sp. 10N.261.52.A1 | reverse complement strand
CGAACCGAGAATGCCGTTCTAAAAAAGTTGGAAGAGTTGGAGCAGGAAAAAAACCGTCGAACAAAGAAAAAGCGGTCATAGCTCTAACTCTTAAAGGCAAGTACCCACTAAAGCACTTACTGCACACTCTACAGCTGGCAAAAAGTGTCTTTTATTATCAGGCTCAAACGAGCAAGCGCCCAAATAGCTACGAACGTGAGCTGCGGTTGATAAAGTCAATTTATCATGAACATAAGGGTCGATATGGCTACCGCCGTATTCACTTGGAACTAAAAAATCAGGGGTTCATGCTTAATCACAAAACGGTTCAAAGGCTTATGGCTCAGCTCAACCTTAAATCGACGGTCAGGATTAAAAAGTATCGTTCATATCGAGGAGAGTCTGGAACAGTAGCTCCCAACGTGCTTGAAAGAGATTTTAGTGCGACTCAACCCGATGAAAAATGGGTAACTGATGTCACGGAGTTCAAAGTAAAAGAGCAGAAAGTATACTTGTCTCCCGTTGTCGACTTGTTTACTCAGGAGGTGGTTGCTTATAGAGTGGCCAAAAATGCCTGCTTGCCGCTTGTCACGGATATGCTGACGGAAGCCATATCAAAGCTGAAACCCAACTCAAAGCCAATTATACATAGCGATCAAGGTTGGCAATATCGCCATCGACAGTATCAAAAAAAGGTAGCGGAGAGTGGGTTAACACAAAGCATGTCGAGAAAAGGTAACTGCTTGGATAATGCGGTTGCTGAAAACTTTTTTGCTTTACTCAAAACAGAGATGTATCACAACCAAAGCTTTGAAGATGCAGATGCTCTGATAGAGCAAATTAAAGAATACATCGAGTACTACAATACCAAACGTATAAAAGTGAAACTAAAAGGCCTGACTCCGATAGAATATCGAACTCAGGCCTTGAAAGCCGCTTAACAGAAATGTCCAACTTTACGGGGTCACTTCA
>NZ_MCYD01000280.1:0-317 GCF_002876325.1 Vibrio sp. 10N.261.52.A1 | reverse complement strand
TCACTCTATAGATAAAATGAAGGCCTCGCGATTGTGAAGCCTTCGTTTTTGAAGTCTAGTCGATGGAGTCTGTCACTACTGTGAGAATCCATTATTTTTTGTCTTGAGACTCTTTGTATTTTTTTGCAATCCACTCATGTAAGTGAAGTCCCGTTTGACGCTTCAGGAATACACTGATCCCAGCCAAGATTAACAGTCCAATTATTGTGCCCATAATCATCTCCACGCTTTGTCATTGTGTTCAAATCACCTTAATCAATACGCTAGTGTTTTGATTAATCCATTGATTTCATCATTTTATCTATATTAAGCCCACC
>NZ_MCYD01000279.1:0-370 GCF_002876325.1 Vibrio sp. 10N.261.52.A1 | reverse complement strand
ATGGCCTAGGCTCTTGCGTAACGGATTCACGCCAGCTTGGTTCATTGCATCAATAAAATCAGGGATTAGATAGGACTCAATAATTTGACCATCTTGGGTGCAAACCATTTCGGTGTAGCGCAAGTAGAGTGTTTTTCCTGTTGCTGGGATACCAAACAAGGGTTTTGCAAATGTGCCAACAAAGTAGCCAGTAGAGTTTACCCAAGTGCGACCTTCATATTCACCTTGCATAATGATTGAAGGGCGTCGTTCAACATCAGGTAGCGAGTTTACTAGCGGTAATAGAAACGCTTGCTCAGTTGCATCGACACCAGAGAGGTCGTTAATCGGATGAGCGACACACCATTTAACGTCAGCATTTAACATCTCG
>NZ_MCYD01000278.1:0-446 GCF_002876325.1 Vibrio sp. 10N.261.52.A1 | reverse complement strand
TGTTACGGCGAGCTTCACTTAGCTCTGATTTGCTCAGTTTTGTTAGGTCGATACCGTCAACAATCACTTCACCTGAAGTTGGGGCTTCCAACATATTTACACAGCGGATTAGGGTACTTTTGCCTGCACCTGAAGAGCCGATGACTCCAAAGATTTGACCTTGAGGAATGTGGAGGTTGATATCAATTAAGGCATTGACTTCTTTAGTGCCTTGATAAAAAACCTTATTGACTTGATTCACTTTAATCATAGAGAAACCCGTGCAGGTAGAACAGAATAATATGTCGATAGCTCGCTCGATTTACAGATGATGCTATGGTGTTCCGTGATCTAAGTCAATAGATATTTTTACGTCTAGACGGCTAAACGTCGATTGTATTGCTGAGATGGAAACAGATCGTTAACGAACGCAAAACTAAATAGATAGTGATGAAGCAAATAAAGCG
>NZ_MCYD01000277.1:0-546 GCF_002876325.1 Vibrio sp. 10N.261.52.A1 | reverse complement strand
GCATAAATCTTATCCGGATCATATTTTATCGGACGTAAATAACTGTACTATCGTTCCTGGGTATAACCAAAATAATATTGATGATTTTTTTGGTTCTATCGATGTGTTGTTATTCCCTTCCAGGTGTAAAGAAAGCTTTGGTTTAACCGTCAGGGAAGCTATTGCTAGAAATGTTTGGGTTATTACTACTGACTCCGGTGGTGTTACTGAGTGTATTATTGAAGGTGAAAATGGGAATGTTATTCCATTCTCTTCTGATTCAGAGGAATTGGAGAGTGCAATAAATAATGTTATCAACCAATATGAGAAACTGAAGCTTGGAGATGATATTGACTTACCGAAATATTCAATAACATATTTTAGCGATCAAGTAGATAATCTTGAAAAAATATATAAATTACACCTTTAGGATTAACTGATTAGGCAGGGTTGGATTTTATACTTCCAGCCCATTCCTTTGTTGGGAAGTTATCTTAATTTTATTTTTCTCGGTTGTTATTAGTTTAGATATAATCAGTTTTTATAAAATTAGATAATGATAAGATT
>NZ_MCYD01000276.1:0-629 GCF_002876325.1 Vibrio sp. 10N.261.52.A1 | reverse complement strand
CTAAGTGCTATTAGAAATCGCCAACGGCTTGTTTCAATTTCTTCATCGCATTCTTTTCTAACTGGCGAACACGTTCTGCAGAGATACTATAGGTATCCGCTAAGTCTTGTAGTGTTGCTTTATTGTCGTCTAACCAACGTGAGCGAACAATGTGTTGGCTACGCTCATCTAGGCTTGCTAGTGCTAGACCCAAACGGTTATTGGTGTGAGACTCCCAGTTAGATGCTTCAACCGTTTCAGCAACGTCTGACGCTTTATCTTCTAGGTAGTAAACCGGAGCTGTGTAAGCAGAACCGCCGTCATCGTCATCCATTGGTGCTTCAAACGTTGCGTCTTGCGCTGCCAAGCGAGATTCCATCTCACGAACTTCAGAGGGCTCAACACCCAGTTCACGAGCGACTGTCTCAACTTCACCGTTATTAAACCAACCTAAACGCTTTTTAGATTTACGAAGGTTAAAGAACAGTTTGCGCTGTGCCTTAGTTGTCGCAATCTTAACAATACGCCAGTTACGCAGAACGTACTCATGAATCTCAGCTTTGATCCAGTGAACTGCGAAAGAAACCAATCGAACGCCAACCTCTGGGTTGAAACGCTTAACGGCTTTCATTAGACCGATGTTACCTTCT
>NZ_MCYD01000275.1:0-792 GCF_002876325.1 Vibrio sp. 10N.261.52.A1 | reverse complement strand
CATCGATACCTGTTTTGCCTGCACCAGAAACCGATTGGTAAGTCGACACGTTGATACGCTCTAGGCCTACTTCATCGTGAATTGGCTTAAGCGCAACCAGCATTTGAATCGTTGAACAATTTGGGTTCGCAATGATGTTGCGGTTGCGGAACTCAGCAATTGCTTCTGGGTTCACTTCCGGCACAACCAGTGGAACATCGTATTCGTAGCGGAACTTAGATGTGTTATCGATAACAACAACACCTTCATCCGCAGCAACTGGTGCCCATTGTTCAGAAAGGTCGCCACCAGCAGAGAAAAATGCGATATGAACTTGAGACCAATCGAAGTCTGCTACGTTCTGCACTTGTATCGTCTTACCATTAAAGCGGTAAGTTTTACCTTCACTACGTTCACTTGCTAGTAAGTGCAGTTCACCGATAGGGAATTTACGCTCTTTAAGTACTTCAAGAATGGTTTCACCAACCGCACCAGTCGCACCTAAAATAGCAATATTAAATTCTTGGCTCATTGTTTCTCTCTTTTATAAAGTTGGCTTTACCATAAAACCGAGTTTAGCTAACGGCGCTAGATTACAAGAATCATCACCTGTTAACTCGACTGCACTGTACTCTCTGCGGTCCCAATATTCTTTACGCATCTTGTCAAAAGAACCTGGCGTAGCGATATTGCGACGGAATAAGGCATCGTCTTTGCGCACATCATAGATCAACTGAGTCAAATTGTGCAGTGTTGCTTCGTCCCAAGCTCTATCTAATTTCATTTGAGGTACAGGCGCTGTCGGCAATAGAT
>NZ_MCYD01000274.1:0-235 GCF_002876325.1 Vibrio sp. 10N.261.52.A1 | reverse complement strand
CAAAAATCAGCTCGAAAGATCAACACGCCCTATATAAAGGCTAAAGGCAAAGCTGTTTAAATGTCCTCAAGAATGGCATTTATTATATGAGTTACTCATTAAAACCCCTCCTCCTCCTGCCAATTACTCGTGGTGGATGATGAAGGGCGTAGCATTAATTATCGCATAGCATCTGGGATGAACACTCAGCCATTATTCACTGATAAGTTACAAAAAAGGAGCGTATATACGCTCC
>NZ_MCYD01000273.1:0-574 GCF_002876325.1 Vibrio sp. 10N.261.52.A1 | reverse complement strand
TTGTTGCATGAAGCGCTTTGTTGATTAAAGAGCACACAGGGAAATAAAGCGTGCTCCCTGTAGCAAAACGAGAAAAACTGTTTCCTATTGGAAATTTTTGTTGAAAATTGATTTTATCGGAGCTATGTTATCGACTTGTTAGATGAAGAGATGCTACTTCAGCTTGCAGCAAGTGATAGATTTAACATTTGTAAGAGCTGTTTTTTACCCGAAATTTTTGGGAACCAATTCGTGCTGCATTGACCCTACAACGATCGCTTTGACGCTATGGCCGTATAAATAAGAAGCAACGCACTATTTATACACCTATATAACGCAAACGATACCGATGCAGAAATCAACGTAAGACCTAATGGACTATAAAAACAATCACCATTAGCTTAATGAAAGGTCTCGACAATGAACGCTTATCAAAACCATAGCTTAGACAGTTTTTTCTCTACGAACCTATCTGCGACTGACGACGCAGTATTTGCTGGAATCCAAGCAGAGAACACTCGTCAAAACGAACAAATAGAACTTATTGCTTCTGAGAACATCGTTTCTAAAGCAGTAATGCAAGCTCAAGGCACTT
>NZ_MCYD01000272.1:0-346 GCF_002876325.1 Vibrio sp. 10N.261.52.A1 | reverse complement strand
GTTATACCAGACTTAATATCTACAAGCACTTTTGCAACAACCACGGCCAAAAAAATACCAACAATTGCTGACACAAATTTACTTCCATATAAAAAGACTGCATCAGGCAGATTCTTATCACTAACAGCGACACATATGAGAAGAAGCCATGATGTCATAAACAATCCCGAAACATAGATACGCTGTGAAACCATATCCTTCAACGTTTCCAATGTTTTCCTACCAGTAATAATAGCAATGACAACCATTGCAATTGTTGTCATTACTAGCCAAGTAAAATCAATTCCAATATTCAAATTTTGATTCCTCTATTCGTTTGCCAAAGTGTTATAACGCCGCGTTAAGT
>NZ_MCYD01000271.1:1091-1291 GCF_002876325.1 Vibrio sp. 10N.261.52.A1 | reverse complement strand
GATAGCGAGGATATTAAACCATTGATTATCAAAGAATTATTCAGAAATTATATAACATTTCTAATGAGCGATCATAACATTTTACCAGTGATTAAAGCATCCACCTGACGTGTATTACCTGTTGGTAATATGTGAGTAACCCTGTATAAGCTGTATAAAGCAATTGAGCGATCAAGAATAAACAATTGAGCGATCAAAAG
>NZ_MCYD01000271.1:0-254 GCF_002876325.1 Vibrio sp. 10N.261.52.A1 | reverse complement strand
TTGAGCGATCAAAAGATCAAAGCGTGATCTATCCACAAGCCAATTTTATGACTGCTCCTAAATGAGCGATCATAAGAATATGAAGTTAAAAGAGTAGCATTTAACTATAAAACATAGACTTACGTAGAGCGTATGTATCACCGCACTAAATTGAGCGATCAAGAGTTGTATAAACAAATATCAGCGGTTAGGTATGGGTGTAATCATACTAATCACTAAACCTTTATCAACTAAAGAAATCATCTATAAAAAGA
>NZ_MCYD01000270.1:0-10240 GCF_002876325.1 Vibrio sp. 10N.261.52.A1 | reverse complement strand
CATCAATAATGAGACGGTAACAATAGATAACACTCCCAAAACAATCAACGAGTTACTCGGTGAACAAAAAAATGGAGTTGATGGTGTTTTAGACGAGGCAAAAACCTTCTTAACAAACTGGTTTAGTAAGAACCAAACAGACAGAAGTTACGCTTTGTTAGAATTTGCGGCAAATGAAAAATTGGAGACACTGTCGGGCTTAACCGAAAAGTGGAAAAGTGGCTCTGATCTTTTCATCTCAAAGATTGCAAAATACGAGTTGCAGATCAAGATGGCTCAACAACGCGGTAATACTCACGATACCCAAGAACTTGAAGACGCCCTCAACCATTTCATAGCAAAAACCTATGAACTAGAGCAAAACACTAAAACACTGGCAACACTGATAGAAGGCGCTGAGTTTGCTCAGAAACTGGCACAAATTCAACAAAAAAACGCGACGGTAGATGTAAAAGTCGGTTCGCTCAGAACGTTAAAAAATAAGGGTGAGGCAAAGGCAATACATGAAGCGAGTTTAGCGCTCAATCAAGCATTGTATTTGTTAGCGCAAGAGCGCGAGCAGGCAGAAAGTTTCATTGAATCGCTGAATAAGCATATAAGAAACTCTGATGATGAAACGCTGAAAGCACTGTATCGCAACCTTATTGTTCAAATGGAAAGCCTAAAATATCGCGTTCTTACGCCATTGGAAGATGAAGCCAATAACGGTTTAAAAAACTCAGGTTACAAGGTACCAGAGGCTGAGGTGTTATTCGATAACGAACGATTTGCCAAGCTCGATAAATTTGGTCATTACCTCGATAAGACAACCACATATGCACAAGGTTGGCGATGCGTTGAAGACAAGCGTATTCCAGGCAAACGCAGAGTTTGGACGTTACTCAAAGACGGCTTACCACAAGGCGAAGACAAGCTCTTCTACAATGCTTCCGCATCTGGATTACCAAGCATTTTAGGGAGCGACGGGCTTCTCGAAACCACCAATGCCGATGAAGGCATGTGTGGGTTTAAAGATTGGTCAGTCCCAAGTTTGACTCAACTGTGGTCTTTAAAGTCAAAACCAGTAAAACCAGAAAGCGAATACCTAACGTTGAATATAGAGGTATTCCCCCATCATTTAGCTTTGAACCCAGAGTATGACATGCGTACTGATGATGGGACAGTATTTTATTACTGGTCCAAAGATCAAAAAGACAATGCAAATATGAACATTGCACATTTTAAGACAATCAACAAAAACCAAGAAACAAGCTTTACAAGCACAGACAGTACTAACCAGAAAATTACGTTAGCGCGATTGGTTCGTGAAGAAAAGGTAGCTTTAAAAGACTATGAATATCTGGACGCGATGGGAAAAGTCGTTCCAAACAGAAACGATGCGATATGTGTTAAAGACTCAGTCAGCGGCTTAGCATGGCAAATATTTCAAGATGTAAATAAAGATGAATTGAAAAAGACATACCAACAGATTCAACAGGAGATAAAAGTTTGGAATAACAACCAGATGTGCGGCTTGAAAGATTGGCGTATTCCAAGCAAATACCAGCTTTACGGGTTATTTCCCTTAAATACTACGGTCTTTAAACATAATAATCTAAATGATAAATATGTAACCAATAGCCCAGCTGAAAGCGGTAAGTTTAAGGCTTTAAACATCACAACATTTTCAGAAAGCTCAGCTGAAATAAGTCGCTATAATTCAAGGCTTTATAGACTAACAGCTGGTAAATAAAGCCAAAATATTGGCAATCAATCTTAATATCAACTCCATCAGCCTCTACCGAGGCTGAATTACGCAAGGAATAACATCATGTTGAACAAAAAAAAGCAACGCGGCGCGGCTGCGATTGAGTACGCCATTCTCGCTGCCGCGATGTCTGTAGTTTTACTGTCTGTAGTTGGTGGCAAAGATGGGACACTGACAAACGCGATCACTGATGCCTATAGCACAGTGGTCGAAAAAATAGAGAAAGCACAAGAATCTGAATAAGCCCGTCTACTTATAACAATAAAGGAATAACCATGACTGCCAAGCGGCTCCTGTTGCTGTCGTTATTATGCTCAGTAGTCGCGTTATCTGTCTTACTGTTCAGTCAAGGCAATAACGCGTCAGAAAAAGTCTCAGTGCCAACCACTCAGCAAACCATTAAAGTATTGGTGCCATCTCGTACTATTGACATAGGCCAGAACTACACCCCAAATTCATTTCAGTGGAAAGCCATTCCCTTAGGTGAGTTGGAGAATTATATCGACTATGTGACACCAGAAAGTATCTCAGCCGACCACTCTATGTCTGGTATTGCCCAAACAAAGCTGGTCGAAGGGTCCGTATTGTCACATGCAGACATTACTGAGCCAAAGGGAGGCTACTCACTCTCTTTTAAACTGCAGCCCGGCTATCGCGCTATTTCCGTCCCTGTTGATCAGATCACAGCAAATTCAGGCTTCATCCAACCAGGGGATCGAGTCGATATCCTACTTCTGGGCTCACAAGATGGTGAGCTGCTTCGTTACGGTAATTCGTCACAAGGGCTATATGTCACCACCATTGTTCATGATGCTAGAGTCTTGGCATTTAATAACACTCAAGCGGCAGAATCTTACCAAAAGGTGAGAGACTCCTATGGTGCGGTCATTCCCGATAACAGCAGCGTTTCTCTAGAGGTTACCCCAGAGCAAGCCAACCAAGTCGTGCTTGCTGAACAGCTGGGAAAACTCACTCTTGCACTGCGTGGACAAAACGACACCCAAGTTAACGTTCAACAAGCAAACTCAGTCACACTAGAAGTGATTTCTCCAGACACCACTCAGATATTGCCTGACGTCGGTCTGGTGGAATTTAGAGCCGATAACAAAACGATTAATAATAAAACCGGAGCTGATAACAATGGCTAGTACCTGTCGTTGGTGGGGGATTCTCCTGCTATCAAGCCTTTGCCTCTCTTTTGCATCAGCAGCATCTGCGCTTGATGTGACAATCAATGAGGCAAAAATGATTCGCCTGCCAGAAAAAGCGAAGTCGATTTTCATCTCTAGCACTCATATTGCGGATTACCAAACCTTAACCAACACCAAGGTGATGGTATTTGGCAAACGAGCTGGCAGCGCCACCATCACCGTTTTGAACGAGCAAGAACGCGTTATCTATACCAATAAGATTCGTGTGACTCACAACAGCCGCGAATTCAATGAATTGGTGAAAAACAAGTTCCCAGAAGCGTCAGTTAACGCAGAATCCTTAGGCGGCAAACTGTGGTTAAAAGGCCGTGTTCCTTCCCCAATGATGGCGCACAATATCGTGTCGTTGGCGAAAGGGTATCTGTCTCCCATTGTTAACCAAACTGAGCATAAAGAAGGCTCGAACACAAACAAAAATAACAGTAGTGACAGTGCACTGACTCAAAGTCAGCCTACCTCCTCCAAAGAAGAGGAGCTGATTAATCAATTGGTTGTCACCATGCCAAATCAAGTCAACATTCGAGTAAAAATCGCCGAAGTCTCCCGAAATGTCTCCAACAAACTGGGAATCAAATGGGGCTCACTCGCCGGAGGCGTAGGACAATTTTACTTTGCAAAGTTTCCTAATGTCAGTAGCTGGGGAAAACCAAGCATCACAACACTGGTTGATGCATTAGCAAGTAACGGCATGATGTCTGTGCTAGCTGAACCTAACTTGACGGCAATGTCTGGTGAAGATGCAGAATTTCTAGTAGGTGGACAGGTTCCACTGCCATTGATTACTGCTGATACCACTCAAATCGAGTACAAAGACTTCGGTGTAAAACTGAACTTTACCCCCACAGTGCTTAGCCAAAATCGCATCAGTCTAAAAGTCAACCCAGAAGTCAGCAATGTCTCGATTGACGGGCAGCAAGTAATACAAGGAGCCAACTTTCCCTCTTTCACTACTCGCAGTGCTTCTACCACCATCGAGCTAGCCAGTGGGCAAAGTTTCGCTTTAGGCGGCTTATTAAAGTCTGAAGACATTGAACAATTACAAAAAGTACCACTTGTCGCGGAGATACCAGTACTAGGAAGTCTCTTCCGTTCAACGGAATTCACTCGCCGAGAAACAGAATTAATCATCATTGTCACGGCTTATCTAGTGCAACCAACTCGTTCAGATTCGATGCAGCTACCAACCGACGGTCTCATTCCATTAAGCGATGTTGAACGTCTTCTGGCATTGCCGAGAATTCAGCGTAAAAGAACACACGACCAAGAAACATACACCGACAACCAGAAGCCTCGCTTGCTGGGTGACAACGGGTTCTATTACTGAGGACATCATGAACAAATTATCCTTATTACTCCCTGCCCTATTTATATTTGCGGGATGCGCACCTACGCCAACCACTCAGCAACCATCGGTCGATGTGGTGTCGGTTACGAACAAGTTCTCTCTAACGCTTTCAGGAAAAGCCCTGTCAGATCAGGAAAAGGCGGATATTTCTGATTTCATGTCTCGCCGAGGTGCATTAAGTAACTTGATGGTCAAAATAACAAAAACAACGCCGAAAGGTGAAAGTCAGATAGAGAAAGTAAGGCTTCACCTGATCGAATCAGGCCTCTATCCATCACAAATTTGGGTAGCAGACGAGGCTACAGAAGGTAAAGGCGACATCACCATTTTAGTCGAGTCTTACCGCGCCAAAGTCACAGCCTGTGACGCGGGTAAAACGCCAAGAACCACAGTCAACGCCTACCGCACACAGCGTAATTTTGGGTGTGCCAATGCCAATGCCCTTGCACAAATGGTAGCCAACCCTAAAGATCTGATCGTTGGTCAACCGATCAGTGGTACTCAAGGACAAAAAGCTGTCTCTAGTATCGAGAACTACTTGGCTCCACCAGCCCAAAACCAACAAACAATTAATGGCTCTTCGACGAACACGCTAGGGGGCTCGCTATGAATAAAGTACACCAGTTAACGGTACTCATCGCTGCGTCCGAGCAACTCGACACCCTATCGCTTAAAGCTACATTGAGTGACTTTGGTATTAACCACATTATCACCTCTTCCAATCAAGAGGATGAGGTAGTACGACAGGTCCTAAAACATGGTATCACAACTGTATTTCTCGACGTGATGAGTTGTGAGTTAGCAGAATCGAAACAGGCGGTGCAACGCTTAATTAAGCGTACAGGGTGCCAAATTATTGTGATTGGGCAATCCAATGAAATTTTCATTTACCGTGGCATGCTGGCATCAGGCGCGAGTGACTACTTAGTACCTCCTGTGACGACGCAAGACTTAGAACACGTTTCCTTTACGGCCTTGCAAAACAGTAACGGGAAACGCGATGAAAAAGTCATCTCGGTTGTCAGTACCAAAGGGGGCGCAGGTAGCAGCACTATTACCGCAACGCTTTCTCAACAACTGGCCGAACTAGGTAAGCAAGTCGCTTGCCTAGACCTCGACTTTTCAATGGGCGATTTGGATCTACTACTCAATGTTGAAGGGAACCCAGCATTAATAGAGCTTTTACAATATCCAGAAAGACTTGAACCACTTGTATTCGAGCGCTGCGGGATCAGTGTGGATGAAAAACATACTCTTTTTACTGGCTATCTACCTCTAGATGCCGCGCCATTTTGGCCACAAAAGAGTGCTTTGGACCAATTTACCCAGTTTTGCCTACAAAAAGCAGACTACCTGGTAATGGATATCCCAACTTACTCCTTACGTGATCAAGTTGGCTTCAACGCGCTGAAAAGCGCCGATATAAGAGTCATTGTTGTTGAACCAACACTGGGGGCTATCCGCAACGCTGGCCAAATTATCAAGCGACTGCAGGAGCCATCCTCTTCACAGACGATAGTGATCCTGAATCATTGTAAGTCAGACTCTGCATCAATGATTTCTGTAAAGGACGTACAAAAATCATTAGGCGTCAAAGTCGATATTATCATTCCGTTTTTACCTAACCACTTTATAGGCAATTCATCACTCGGACACCCTGCTCACAAAGGTAATAAAAAGGCTAAGCTTGCGTTCAATTCTCTCATCGAGTTGATCACCGGTGAAGTGCCTCAGAGCAGTCGCCGCTTTTGGAAGCGAGGTGCATAATGTTTGGTCAGAACCCTCAGTTCATTGAACAAGATGTAAACGGTGGCGCACGAATAAATCAATCTAGCGTAACCTCGACACCTTCCATACGTGAGCACTACCATGTTATTCACGAAGAGGTTATCAAGGCCATCGACCCATCGGTTGTAGTCAGCTTAAGTACGTCAGCTCTAGAGGCCCGAATTGCTGAACTCGTGTCGGAAATAGTGATCGCCAAGCAATTGCCATTAGGCCACGGTGATGTGACTCATTCTGTAGAACAACTGCTGCATGAATTTTTAGGTTTGGGACCGCTTCAACCTTTAATTGAAGACCAAACGGTCACAGACATTATGGTCAATGGTTACCGCGAAGTTTACGTAGAACGTTCCGGCAAACTACAAAAAACCACGGTTCAATTTCGTAATGAAGAGCAGCTGCTCAACTTAGCACGACGTATCGTGAGCAAGGTGGGTAGGCGAATTGATGAATCGAATCCATTAGTCGATGCAAGACTGGATGATGGCAGTCGTGTCAATGTGATGATTCCACCCTTAGCGCTCGATGGGACCTATATTTCAATCCGAAAATTCAATGAGAATAAACTCTCATTGGCTCAGTTAGAAGGCCTTGGAGCGATGTCAAAATCAATGGTTAAGTTAATCGATATCATCGTTCGCTCTCGTCTTAACGTTCTTGTTGCTGGTGGCACAGGTGCAGGTAAAACCACATTGCTGAATGCGATGTCTTTTAGCATTCCACCTCAAGAACGCATCATTACCATTGAAGACACTGCTGAACTGCGATTGCAACAACCACATGTAGTACGTGCAGAAACTCGCCCAGCCAACGCAGAAGGTTTAACACCGATTACCCAGCGAGAATTGGTCAGAAATGCATTGCGTATGCGACCAGATCGCATCATTTTAGGCGAAGTTCGTGGTGATGAGGCCTTTGAGATGATGCAAGCGATGAACACAGGCCACGATGGTTCTCTGTGTACACTGCACGCTAACTCGGCAGCAGATGCTCTGGTTCGAATGGAAAACATGTTGATGATGAGCCAAGCCACTTTACCGCTCTTCGCGCTACGCCGCCAAATCGCTGACACCATTGATGTCGTAATCCAAGTTGAGCGAATGCGTGATGGTAAAAGGCGTATTGTGTCAATAACAGAAGTACAGGGTATAGAAAGCGAACAATACATTACTCATGACCTTTTTACCTTTGATGCATTGTCTGAGGATCAACAAGGAAACATTATAGGGTGCTACAAAAGTGCTAGATGTGTCCCTCACTTCAACGAGAAAGTCAGACACCACCAGTTAGATAAACAACTAAGAACTGCGATGGAGGTCGACGTCGTATGATCCTAGTTCTAGTAGTACTAAGCACATTACTAAGCCTCTTATTGTTAAAGCGTCGAGCGAGACATGCCAACGTCAATAAACGATTACAGCTTGTCAGCTGTCAGCAACAGGCATCTAGCATCTCGATAAAAAAAGACGACCATATACGTTCTAATAAACTATATGCGCTATTTCGAAGAATCAATGCCTTACTCTGCACCTCAGACAAGGGGTTTATTATTCTTACTGCGATTGGCTTTCCAATTGCAAGCCATGCTTTTTTGCCAAAGGTAGCCCTTTACTACCAGGTAATTGCTGTTGCCGGTTTATGGCTCACTTGTTTCTTCGCTTTGGTTTTCTACCGCCGTAAATTGCAAGTAGAAGAATTCGAGAAAAGCATTATCAGTGTGCTTGGTTTAATTTCTAGAGCCGTTTCTGCAGGCTTATCTGTTCCTCAAGCTATCGACCAAGTCGCGCAAAATGAACAGGGGTTACTCGGTCGTGAGTTCTCATATATTCGTGACAACTTGGCGCTTGGGCTTAGCTTAAGAGACACGTTAGAGGACGCGTGTATTCGGCTTCCTTACCATAGCTTTCGTTATTTCTCTGTTGCTCTCATCCTCAATCAGTCGAATGGTGGTCAACTACGTGACATTCTTCAAGGCTTGAGTCGGACGATGCATGACAACCGAGCGATGAGAAAAAAGGTTAAAAGCCTAACCTCTGAGCCTCGAATGACTGCTCTATTTTTGTCTCTATTACCCATCGGCTTAATTGGAAGCATAGCTTGGATAGAACCCACAATGGCCGATCGATTGATCAATACTGAATCGGGACAAAATGTACTTATTTACGTTTTGAGTAGCATCTGTTTTGGCACCTTGATTCTAAACTCCTTAACACGCAATAAAAGGTTCTCTTCATGACCTACTTTGCCTCATTGATGATAGGGACAGGACTACTACTGGCCCTGATTGCGCACCTTTATTCATTTAAACGAGATATCGTCAAAAATAGGCTCATGTCTGTTTCTGCTTATTCTAATAAATACTCAACAACCTCAAGCGATTGGGGCTTTCAGGGTCAAGAATCTCGACGTCGAAAGCTGACCCTAATTGGTTTAGGGTCACCAAATGCAGAAACTTATTTTCTCGTAATAAGGTTCACCCTAATGACCATTGGCGCCATGATTTGGCACATGACTCAAATCTCGGAGTCGGACGTGTACTCAATAGCGGAATGTATCGCCATCGCCATCGTCACCGGAATTCTTATCGATCGGATTCTCGATTGGTGGGTAAACCAAGTGCTAATGCAAATTAGTCGTGTCGTGCCTGACGCAATTGATTTGATGGTGATCTGTGTCGCATCAGGTTTAACACTCGAATCCGTATTCCGCTGTGTTGGTGAAGAGATGCGTTCGATCTCTCCTGCATTGTCACGCGAGTGGCTGTTAACCGCGACAGAGATATCGGTTCTCGATTCACCACAAACGGCACTTAACAACTTAGACAAACGCGTACAACTGCCTGACATCAACAATGTCGTCACCACGATGAATCAAGCACTTCAATACGGTACACCGCTTGCTGACGCACTGAAGCTGATCGCTTCTGATAGCCGTCAATACTACTTTCTCGAACTGGAGGAGTGGGTCGGAAAAATACCAGCAAAAATGTCGTTCCCTTTAGTGGTCTTTATTATGTTGCCAGTAGTCGCCATCATTATTGCACCAATTATGCTTAATTTAATGCAAACATTGGGGGGAATATGAGACACACCATTCTATGTTGCCTACTTGCGATACTCACAGGGTGCCAATCAACAAACAAAACACAAAATGAGCACGTAGAGGACATGAAAGTAGCTGAAGTTGCGCTAATGAACGGCAAGCCTGAGAGCGCCATGGATCTCTATCGCAAAATGTTGGTAGCGAAACCCAATGACCCGCAGTTACTACTGTTGATGGGCTCCGCAGCCAATCAAGCCAGTCGTTATGACGAAGCACTGCATTACTTAAAGCGTGCTATCGAGCTTAATCAATCCAGTGCGATTTACCGTGAGTTAGGCCGTTCATGGCTAGCTTTAGGAGAGCTTGAACAAGCAACCTCGGCTCTTGAAGAATCTGTTCGACTGGAGGCTTTCGATGACGTTGCTCAAAATAGCTTAGGAGTCAGTTACTCGCTCAATAAGCAGTATTCCAAAGCCAGAGAGTGTTACTCAAATGCCCTTAGCTTAACGCCTTCAAGCAACGAATACCGAAACAACCTCGCTATGGCGTGGATACTCGATGGTAAACCAGATCAAGGGATTCGTATTCTGCACCCGATCTTTGTCAGAGGTGAAGCTAGCGTAAAACTCCAGCTTAACCTTGCGTTGGCTTACGCGCTTTCTGGTGACAGCGAGTCTGCGAAAGCGATCGCTCGTGAACACTTATCGCAACCGGAATACGCTAACAATAGTTTGTATTACCAAACCCTAGCCGCACACGCTGATCGAGGAGAACAATAATGCTCTCTCGTCAGAAAGGTGCGAATAGCGTTGAGTTTCTAATGATCACCCTACCGTTTCTATTGCTGATACTAGGGTTCTTTGAGATCTGCCGTCTGCTACTGGTCAACATCATCTTCGATGTCGCCGTTCATGCAGGAGCTCGAGAAGTCAAAACTCGACCAGTTGGCCCTTTATCAAATCAAGTTTTCATCGACACTATCGACAAGTTCCCGCTGATCGATCGCAGCAAGATCAAGTTGTCGCAACCTTTGTACGTTGAAAACCTACCGGACTTAGTTAACGAGAAGGCGGCACCAATAAGCAAAGCAGTATTAGGGGAGTACACGGT
>NZ_MCYD01000269.1:0-1080 GCF_002876325.1 Vibrio sp. 10N.261.52.A1 | reverse complement strand
GGCCTTAATATTACATTATGAAATCAAACACTTCGAAAAAATTAGCGGTTAAATGGTTTTATGGTTGGTTTTTCCGAGTTTGTTGAGCGGAGGTGTCATATTTGATATAAAAAGGAATCGACTCTTTTATTACGGCACACCTATGTCGCACCTCAACTATAACCATCTTTATTACTTCTGGATGGTCTGCAAGCAAGGCTCTGTTACCAAAGCAGCAGAAGCTCTATTTCTCACACCTCAAACGGTCACTGGCCAGATAAAAGCATTAGAAGAGCGAATGGACGGCAAGCTGACCAAGCGCAATGGTCGCAGTGTTGAACCAACAGAGCTTGGGCAGTTGGTTTTCAAATACGCGGATCGTATGTTTGGTCTGAGCTACGAAATGCTGGATATAGTGAACTACAGTCAGCACTCAAATATTCTGTTTGATGTCGGTGTGGCAGACGCACTTTCGAAACGACTGGTTAGTAAGATCTTGATGTCGACGATTCCAGAAGATAACAGTATCCACCTTCGCTGTTTTGAATCGACTCACGAAATACTACTTGAACAGCTCTCTCAACATAAGCTCGATATGATCTTGTCTGATTGCCCGGTGGACTCTAGCCAAAGCCCAGGTTTATTCAGCAAGAAGTTGGGTGAGAGTGGTATGAGCTTTTTCAGCTCTGGTGAAGTGAAAGGGGTTAATTTCCCTGCCGTATTAGAGCAAAGAAAGCTGTTGATCCCAGGAAGTCGAACATCAATGGGGCGCAAGATACTGCAATGGTTTGATAGACAGGGCCTAAAACCGGATATTTTGGGCGAGTTTGATGACGCAGCATTGATGAAAGCGTTCGCTCGTTACCACCATGACGCTATTTTCTTAGCACCAACCTTGTACATGTCTGAAGTGGAGCAAGACACCTCCTTGCAATTATTGGGTGGTATTGAAGAGTTAAAAGAAGAGTACTATGTCATTTTTGCTGAGAGGATGATCCAACATCCAGCCGTAAAAAATGTATGTGACGCAGATTTTAGCAAATTGTTCGAATGAGGTAGTTTGTTAATGAATTGATATCGATTATCATAACTCCGCAATAT
>NZ_MCYD01000268.1:0-1353 GCF_002876325.1 Vibrio sp. 10N.261.52.A1 | reverse complement strand
CACTAGAGGTAATGTCGCTGTTGAGTTCACTAAGGAGCGAAGCGAGAGAAAGTGTTTCTGGAGCAAAAGAATCTGGGTCAAGCGCTAAACTACCCGCAACAACGGTATCTGTAACTGTCACCGATTGAGGGTAAGTATTGCCGGAAATGGAACCTTCGGTCAGTGTTTCAGCGATGGATTGACCACCGAGTGAGCGCGTTAGAGAGTTGGGGGTTTCTCTCTCTTCTACCCTAAAGTCCTTTTCAAGACCAAACGTCTCAAAAACTGTTTCAGGCCGAGTCTCCGTTCGCAATGCCACTATCTTTACGAAACCCCAATTAACCGAACCACCAGCGCTACCAGAGCCAGGGGCCTCAAGTATTTGAGTTGGATCGGCACCACCTAAAATGGCTTCTTGAATAGCCGCAAGATCGTCATCAGTGAATGAATCATCAGCAGCTTGCGCCAAATCGATATTCACCTCTCCAGCGATCGGTGCATCTGCCCAAGCCAAATCTTGATCGACACACCCAACACAATTGCCCTCAACCTCAACAGGGCCGCTAGGCAAACCTATTAGGAGTTCAGCATCATGCGCGGTAATAACAATCTCATTTTCACGGATGATATCGCCAACCGAAACTTTTCTGGCACTGCCGTCAGGCTTCACTACAACCACATCTCCACTAGCGGCTTCAACCATAGCAGACTGACGCGAAGATTTGTTATCCATACATCCTCCGATGTCACAAATCACTTCTTAAGAGCGGTGAACATAGTTTGTAATAGCGATCGCAGGCTTTTATTAACTTACATCTCGTTCTTCGGAATATATTCAAACGGTTCATCACAGAGATACAAAAAGAGAATAAATTTCGCCTGTTTTTTATATTTTACTTACCTTTAAGTCTAGTCTTCCCCATAAAAAATGCCATGTCTGTGCTAGTAGACGCCTTCTTACAAAGATGTCTATTTTCTAAGGGTTTCCAGAACACTAGTTAAAAGTTAGTAGGGTGCTGATTTATATGCAAATAAACTCACAATAATACGCACCTCTGAATTTCATAAATTTATACCGCAATAAAGTTAACAAATCATTAGCGAAAATAAGGCATTAATTGAAGTGAGCTATGCATCAACAACTAAACAGCAACAATTCCCATCTTTGAGACAATAAGCAGGCTATTGATTTATATAAACCACAAAAAACCAATAAAATAAGTTGCATAAGAGATATTTAGCAGCAGATTAACTAACTTTTCCCATAAGCGTTATGGGGCTTTGTGATGGCTCAGTCAGTTGGATGGTTAGAAAACAAAAAAGCCCACTAAGTTAAACCTTAGTGGGCTTTAAAAACAGTATATGGCGTTATGC
>NZ_MCYD01000267.1:0-341 GCF_002876325.1 Vibrio sp. 10N.261.52.A1 | reverse complement strand
GCTATTTAATCTCTTCTCATCCCGCCACTCGTATCCCGAATCCGCTCTCAATCTCTTCGTATCCCGTATCTGCTTTTAAGACAAAAAATAGGCGCTCAATGAGCGCCTATTCGTTTAGATTCGATAATTTGAATTAGATGTCAGCTACATCAAATTCAACAGCTGGGTTAACGTCAGCTTCGTAATCAACACCTTCAACACCGAAACCGAATAGCTTCAAGAACTCTTCTTTGTACTCAACGTAGTCAGTTAGCTCTTTTAGGTTTTCAGTTGTGATTTGAGGCCATAGGTTACGACAATGTTCTTGGATGTCGTCACGCAGTTCTAGGTCATCCAGACGT
>NZ_MCYD01000266.1:0-347 GCF_002876325.1 Vibrio sp. 10N.261.52.A1 | reverse complement strand
GGCTCTGGCTCTGGCTCTGGCTCTGGCTCTGGCTCTGGCTCTTCAGATTGTGACTCATCATCAGACTCGTCAACTAAAAATTCTTCAGTTTCAAAGCTTTCATCACCTAATAACGCAGTAAAATAGTCATCCAGTGCTTGTTCACTTGATAGGCCTGGTCGCGCTATTGTTGAATCTTTATTCTCGCTCATTTATCGCCAACCTTTCGAGATAAATAAGCAGCTGTTTATAAGCAAATACACCACGGCTTCCCGATGCAAAGTGAGAGGCAGGCAAGCGCTTTAAGCTTGCGTCTCTAAACTTGGTATCAATCGGTACCGCTGAGGTCCAAACTTGGTTTGGGTAGT
>NZ_MCYD01000265.1:0-2548 GCF_002876325.1 Vibrio sp. 10N.261.52.A1 | reverse complement strand
GCGCATAAGAATAGCTGTTCAAAAAAGATCGCGATTGACGAAAGTGTCCGGCGAGCTTTTCCATACTCAATTGCAGAGCATTATCTTCGCGTTTGATGAAACTGTTTTTTTGAGTCGAGTAAATGATATAGCTGGAAGCCGCAGTACTGATCAGTATTACGGGTGCAATCAGAAGTAATATTTTCGTACTTAGCTTCATGGCTACTCACAACATGGTTTATAAATTTGAGCGCGTAAGTCTATGTTACTTGGAGTGAGCTCGCTATTAATTACACGTTGTACGGTGCTTTCCTGTGAAGGCGGTAAGGTTTTGTCTTTATTGATAAAAAAGCTATTAATGAGTTTTCTGTTAGAAAAGCGTAGGGCTACTTAGAGGGGAGGTGGTGTAGAACGATAAATCAATGATTAGAGGCTAGGAAATGCCAAAGAGAGCGTTGTTTCTAAATGATATGTGTAGTCATGGTGATTTAAGTATTTGGCCTACCATAGGCCAAATACTTATGTTAGCTGAAAGCGTTATTCGTTCTCGGCTACGACAGCTTAACCTGAGTCGCTTTGATGTTTTCGCTTGGGTAACAGCCTAGCACTTTGAGGTGGCGAGTAATGGCCGTCAATTCTGTGATCGCTTGCTGCATATTATCTGAGTCTAGGTGTGCTTCTAAGTCTACATAGAACATCTCTTCCCAAGGGTTACCCATAATCGGACGAGACTCTAGCTTAGTCATGTTGATACCTAAGCGTTGCAGAATCAGTAGTGTCTCTACTAATGAACCAGCTTCTTGTGAAGTCGACATAATGAGTGTCGTCTTCGCTGGGATTTGCGTTGATACTTCAACTGGCTTGCGTGCTACCACGATGAAACGCGTGTGGTTTTCTGTTTGATTTGCAATGTTACCTTGGATTGGCTGAAGCCCGTAAAGCTTGCCGCTCGATGCGTTACCAATCGCTGCGACATCATCACCGTCCAGATCTTTCACCTTTTTCATAGCGTCAGCTGTGCTGGCACAAGACTCAAGGGTGACATCTTTAAGACGGCTCAAAAACTCGCTGCATTGCTGATGAGGTTGTGGGTGCGAATAGAGGGTTTTGATGTCTTCTAAACGGATATCATTCTTAGCAACTAGGCAGTGCTCAATGGGTTGAGATAGCTCACCTACGATATAAAGCGTTGTGTGTTGAAGCAGGTCGTACACTTCGTTGATTGAACCTGAGCTGGTGTTCTCAATCGGCAATACGCCGTAATCTGCATGTCCCGATTCTACTGTTGAGGCAACCTCTTTGAAATGGCTACAGTTTAGCTCAATCAACTCCATATTCTTGCGGCTGAAATACTCGCGGCTTGCAAGGTGCGAGTAAGAGCCTTTAGAACCCAAGAATGCCACGCGAGCCAAAGGCTTACGGCTTTGTGGATTTGCGAGGTTTTGTAAGTATGACTGTTGCAGTAGAACTGAATCTTCAATGATGGTGTGAAACAGCTTAGTAATGTACTGAGCATCCAATTCGTATTTGTCTTTACCGTTGTTAATCAGCTTAACCAACAGTTGTTGTTCTCTTACTGCATCACGAACTGGCTTTGATGTCTCTACCTTGCTTTTAGCAACTTCGATGCTTAGCTTGCGACGTTCTGAAAGTAGTTTCAGTAGTTCGTCATCTAAATCATTAAGACGAAGGCGGATATCATCCAGTGAAATTGAGCGGTCAGTCATAAATGTGTCCTTATAAAAAAGCCTCCCTAGTTTGGGAGGCTTCTTGTTCGTTTTTGACTTGTTTTTCTAAAACGACTTGGCCTCCGATTTACGGAAGAAAAAAGAAGTCAAAAATAAACAAAGATTGGGTTTGCATAAAAAGTGATTGTTTTATGAATGTTTAAACACAATAAGCAAGCGAGCTACGAGCGTCAAGCAAAAAAATAGCGCCCTGAGGCGCTATTTTTTAATCTGTTATCTTTCCTTATTCTACTTCAGCTTCTAGCTCTTCGATTTCAGGCTTTTCAGCGCGGCGCGCTTCTGGTTTATGGCGTAGCTTGTTGAGTTGACGCTCTAGTTTTTGTTCTACTTCGTTGATAGCAACGTAGAGGTCGTCATGGATTGATGAAGCTACAAGTTGTCCTTTTGGTACAGTGATTACCGCTTCAAATTTCTTCTTCTTGTTTGGTTCTTCACTAAAGCTCGCTTGGCAACCAATGATGTCTACTTGCCATTTATCCAGCTTTTTAAATTTGCTTTCTATGTGATCACGGATTGCAGAGGTAATGTCGATGTTTTTACCAGTGATGTTCATTTTCATAGAAGTTTTCCTCTGTTGTATCCCTCATGGGTTAACTTCAGATTACGACTTTTGGGAATTGATAATGTGATATAGATCTTGTTTTGGTTGGGTGGAATGAGCATTAAAATCAAATGTGATCTTACGCAAGTCTTGATATCTTTTTGGCGAAAAATGCTTGTTATCCTTATGGAAAACGATAAGTTGGAGGCAAGGCTTCGCTAAAAATTAAATCAGTTTTTAGGGGCGTCTTACAGCTTACAGAAAGTGCTTGATGGATATT
>NZ_MCYD01000264.1:0-610 GCF_002876325.1 Vibrio sp. 10N.261.52.A1 | reverse complement strand
GTTTATTAATTAGCTGACTAAAGCCGCGCTTATGGTTGAGTCAAAAGGTAGTTGATGGTTTTTGCGATACCAGCAACGTCTTGGTGACCAGCTGTCAGCACTTGGTATTTGCCGTTAACGATAAACGTTGGTACTGAGTTGATCTGACCTTTTACTGAAACTTCTTCTGCTTTCTTAACATAGTCGAAAAGTGTTACTTGCTGTTCTTTGTTCAACTGGTATGGGCTAACCAAACCGCGAGAAGTGAAAGCTATTTCTAGCGCTTGCTGGCGCTGCTCTGGTGTCGCGTCTGCGCCCATTTGAACCGCAGCGAAAAGGTCTTCCATGAAAGCGTGGTCTGGCGTTGCGTCTAGCTGCATTACTGCTGTGTAGTAGATCATTGCACTGATTTGAGCACTTTCATTGAATGTTACGTGCATCTTGCCAATGGTTTGGTCTGTAAGCGACTCAATCTCTGGAATTGCACTTTCCATTTGGCGACAGTGACCACAATTTAGAGAGAAGATTTCAGTGATCGGTGACAGGTTAAATTCTGTTAGAGCGGTAGGAAGCGCCTCGTATTGAACGCCTTTTTGTGGCTCGTCTGTTTCGCTACAACCAGCAATAACAA
>NZ_MCYD01000263.1:0-887 GCF_002876325.1 Vibrio sp. 10N.261.52.A1 | reverse complement strand
ACAGATTATTCTCTTTAGCCCTAATAATTTCTCAGTTACAAGATGTAAAGCGTATAGGCATAGGCCCATACGCTTTGGTCAGAGCGAAAAATTACATGTTACTCTGTCGGCAATATGGTGACAGGAGTGAAAGAGGCTACGGCATTACCACCTGCACCAGGACGGTCAACATAAGGGGTGTTTTGCATTAAGGTGTAGTAGACGTCCACAAAATCATCGTCATTAACCAACACATTGTTTGGGATCAGCTCAATGATTTTACTGGTGATCTGAGGAATGATCGTATAACCCTGTACTTCTGGATCTGGAATCATTTTCAAAATCTCTTCAGCGGCTTGCACCAGCAGCTTCGCTAGGTCTTTATAGTTGGTACCGTCATCATGTTCCATCAAGATCATGTCTGCAGCCCCCCAGCGGTAACGAGGCCAGAAGATGATGCTTTGGCTCGGATAGTAAGTCTGTTTGTCGTAGTCTAAGTAAGGCATCTCAATTAAGTCGATTTGTGGAGCTATACGACTTGAATCTACTCCAGTGACGATAGCGTAGATTTCCGCTTTGCCTGAGATCCACGGTTCTCTATCGATGGCTAAGCGAATCTTGGTTAACTGAGTGGTATTCAACTCTTCAGGCTCCGATTCAGCTAAAGAGCGCGCATCACTGTTAAATAGCGTCTGCTTTTGAGGTTCTTTGTGCTTGCTGCTAGCACTGTTGCTGCCTGAGTTAAGTTGTGTGTCTGTACCTTGTTTTTGCATTTCAGCTTGCATGGTCATCAACCCAGCCTTGAGTTCTTCGGCACCATTGCTGTCGATCACAAATACCGGAACATCGGGCATTTGGTACACGTCTAATTCATGAACTTGCCCATACACATCGTAAGCTTCGATGTA
>NZ_MCYD01000262.1:0-466 GCF_002876325.1 Vibrio sp. 10N.261.52.A1 | reverse complement strand
TCCTGGTGCAGGTGGTAATGCCGTAGCCTCTTTCACTCCTGTCACCATATTGCCGACAGAGTAACATGTAATTTTTCGCTCTGACCAAAGCGTATGGGCCTATGCCTATACGCTTTACATCTTGTAACTGAGAAATTATTAGGGCTAAAGAGAATAATCAAACACGATAATGTCATCCAACAACGGACGAAATACCTCTTTCAGGGCATCGTGTTCTGGATGTGGTAGATAGTTTTGTCGCCCAGCTTCATCTTCAAACGTCATTAAGACCGAATGACTATAACCTTGGTTCTTGTTTTCTGGACTATCATTTAGCCCCCACTCTACGGAAGTTACGCCTTCAATCTTGCTTGGCATTGCCTCAAACAGCACCTTTAGCTTTTCAATCTCTGAAAGCTCCGCATGTTCTTTGAATTTTATCAGTAAAATATGACGTATCATCTGCTCTTCCTTTCCAAGCTTATCT
>NZ_MCYD01000261.1:905-1296 GCF_002876325.1 Vibrio sp. 10N.261.52.A1 | reverse complement strand
GGCAAGTGCACAAGATTAAACAGCTCTATCACACGCTGTTTGGCTTGAGACTTCGACACTTTACGATGACACATAATGGCTTCTGCCACTTGAATACCGACGCGCAGGTATGGGTTCAAAGATGTCATCGGCTCTTGAAAGATCATGCCGATTCTGTCGCCACGAATCGACTGCATTTCACGTTCTGATTTTTCGAGAACAGATTCGCCTTCGAACTCAATTTGAGACTGCGGATCAATAATGGCGTTGTCTGGAAGCAGACGCATCAGTGCGTTAGAAGAGACAGACTTACCAGAACCTGATTCACCAACAATGGCCAAGGTTTCGCTGGATTTAAGGGTAAAGTTAACCTTTTTCACCGCATCAACGATTCCATCGTTGGTTTTGAAGC
>NZ_MCYD01000261.1:0-219 GCF_002876325.1 Vibrio sp. 10N.261.52.A1 | reverse complement strand
TCGTTGGTTTTGAAGCTAACGGAGAGGTTATTGACTTTAAGAAGAGCCCGGTCCGACATGATATATCCTTATCAATTTAAGACGTTTGGTGAAGATTGAACTTCTGACGTTGTTTTAAGTTGCCCAAAATGGTGATGAGCGCGTTGAATTTGTTCTAGCTCTAGCATCCAATGCGAGCTGCGTTGAGCACTGCAAAAAGCGATCAGGTGATTGAGTAGA